>CAXGBD010000037.1:0-12923 GCA_964008355.1 uncultured Gammaproteobacteria bacterium
CAAAAATTCCATCTTGGTTGATCACACTGGGTTATACCCCAACACAGGCTGGAACCTATGCTTGTTGGTTTGCAGCATCGTTGAGCGTCTTGACAGCTGCTGTACTATCTGTTGGTATTGGCAATCCACCACAGAGTGAAAAAAAAGAGAAAAGGACAGTTTTTTCAGATTTTCTGGTAGGCCTGGCTCAAGTCAGAAATCCAAGACTGGCTCTGGCTTATTTTTCTGCATTTATAGGTAGGGGTGATTTACTCGTTATCGCGGTGTTTTTTTCCCTATGGTTTGTACGTGATGGCGCTGATCTTTCAGTCAGTCCTGAAATCAGCATTGCCAAAGCGGGTATACTTTTTGGCATCATACAACTTTCCGCTCTACTTTGGGGTCCCGTCATAGGGTTCATTTCCGATAAAATTAATCGGGTACATGCTGTAATCGTTGCTTACTCTATTGCAACCGTGGCCTACCTGTTGATGGGTTTATATGGCAGTGGGGATCCTAGTCAGGTGACTTCATTGAAAATGCTTCTATTTGCCGTTCTTTTAGGGATAGGTGAAATTAGTGTAATCAATGCAGGAGGCGCACTTCTGGGTCAGGAAACACCTCCCAGTATACGTGGATCGGTGATGGGCGTGTTCACAGTTCTTGGTGCAGCTGGAATTATTTTTGCATCTTCTGTGGGAGGTATATTGTTTGATAACTGGCATCGTGGAGGCCCGTTCGTGATGATGTCCATTCTCAACGGACTGATGTTGGTTTTCGCCTTGTCGTTGGTTTATCTCAAGTTAACCAAACCTCGGACACATCAGCAATGAAAAGAGCTCTCATAGTACCGCCTCTTTTAACTGTATATGGATTGGTAGGTCAATATATTTTGCATATCTATTTACCAATCACTGCCACCGAAGTCTTGCCACTGTGGCTCGGTATTTTAATCATTCTATTTGGATTATTCTTGGTTGTGTACACATTATGGATTTTCAAAAAAGCAGAAACAGCAATCATTCCTAACGGTACGCCAAGCACGTTAATCGATGACAGAGTCTTTCGGTTTTCAAGAAACCCGATCTATCTGGGTATGACAACGATCTTAATCGGTTCTGCCTTAATTTATGGGTCCATTTCAACTTTTTTTATTCCCCTGGTATTTATGGCAGCAGTCAATTTGATTTGGATTCGGTACGAAGAAAAGAAATTGGCATCAATCTTTGGAGACGATTTCAAAAGCTATAAGGAACGTGTGAGAAAATGGATTTGACTTGACCTGTTTTTCAAAAAACCTTTAAGAATATATTAACTGGCTAACCATGAAGCAGCTATTTTATATTTTTCTTACAATTGTTTTATATTCATGTGATGGGAGAACTCCCGAAGAATATGATCAAGATTTCAAGGAACAATTCAATGCTTGTATAGCAAGAACCCAATCAAAATGTACAGATCAAGATGAGAATGCGTGTCAGAAAAAAGCAGTCTCTAGATGTGAGGCATTTCTAGGTACAATAGAGAAGCCAAAAATTAAATAAGCTATAACCATAGTGGTTAAAAATATTTACTGATACATCCTTTAATCAGTTATCATTAATACGTTAATATGGAGATGATGATGGAGGATGCTAAGACAATATCGCAATCAATTTCATGGAAGTGCAAGCACACTTGGAAAAGGGCGTCTGTCAACACTTTGTGGTGTCTATTAGGATGTTCAATTGGCGATTTTTCAACAATATACTTTTTCCAAATTACAGAAATACCATTTCCTGTTACAGGGATTATGGTGCTTGCAATCATCAATGGATTAATTACCTCAATTATGCTGGAGACATTCATTTTGTCTCGTCAGATGGCTCTCATCCTTGCATTTAAAACTGCGATTGGCATGTCATTAATATCAATGATCTCCATGGAGGCAGCAATGAATATCGTTGATGTTTTATTAACCGGTGGTGCAACCCTGGTATGGTGGGTTTTACCGTTTATGCTGGTGGCTGGTTTTTTAACCCCTTTGCCATACAATTATTATCGTTTAAAAAAATTTGGCAAAGCCTGTCATTGATTTTTTAACTCAATCTTTCTCAATCCTTCCAGCTTCTGGCCCAGTAAATAAAGGGCGTATCAAATGCTGCAATACCAATCTTAAACACCATTTTCGCTAAACCAAGCTCTATTGCGGTGGTTAAATCCACCACGCCCCACCAAACAACCAGCGAAAACAAAGTCGTATCTACGGTTTGTGAAGCCATGGTTGATAAATTGTTTCTTAACCAAAGATGTTTGCCGTTGGTCCAATCTTTGATTTTGTGAAAGCACCATACATCAAATCGTTGACTAATCAGATAAGCGATTAATGAGCCGATGATAAAGCGAGGTGTAAAATCTAGAATTCTGACGAATGCTTGGTGGACTTCAGTAGGAAATAGTTGACCCCCTTCAATTGAAGGCTGAAACAATAGTGAAATACTCAACATCACTAAAATGATGACACTGATGAAAAATCCCATCATCACAGCCTTGTTAGCTGCTTGCTTTCCAAATTTTTCACTCATCAGGTCTGTTGCAAAAAAAATACTGGAATAAAAAATAACGCCAAGAGTGGTTTGCATGCCAAAGATTACAGTTAATTTTGGACCCTGAAGATTGGCCAGTAATATTGATAAGACAATACAAGCAAGTAGACCATTTTGCCCAAAAAAGCGAAACATCATAACCGTGAATCCCAAATCAAGACACAAGGTTATTACATACAGAAGATCTTGATGGTTAGAGAAAAAATTTTCAATTACTTCAGGAAACATTAGAATTGGTTGTTAATTATCATCTAAGAGTAAATTATATTTATTATTATCAGGCAATGAAAAAAGTTATGAAATCAATTTTTGCACTCCTCGTCTTAGTCATAGCAGGTAGTGCTTCAGTTTTTTGGTATATGAATCGAATCCCCCCGCAACTGAAAGAGCCAAATTATTACACTTATTATAAGAACCAAAATATGAAAATTGAAGGCAGGGTTGGAATCTTTATTTCACACTTAATTATGCCTGAGGATATGGCTCCAAATGATTTCCATAATTTGGCCATGAAAACGAAACAATACATACCTTGGCCTTTTAAATTATTGTTTGACGATGATAATGGTGTTTTATTGTTGGATGAAGAGAAATTTTATGAATTTGAAGAATTCGTTCCTACCAAGCTCATTGATGCTCGTGGCAATGATAAAGACATTGATGGCATACCTTATATTGTTAAGTATGAAAAAGGGTTAATGTCTTGGGTGCCGCCAAGTGAATCTCTACATTTAACTCACGGTTACTTCTTGCTTCATGAGAGAAATATGGGGATGCCTACGGTATCCAGTAAGTTAATCAATAAAGCCAATTTGTACTATTATTCTGGCAAAGGTATCACAGGTGGAAAAATACCTCACGCATCAGGTAATTATGAAATTGCATCAAAGACCATTGAGAAAATACACCAAAAATATGGCCCCATTCCATGGCGGTGGGTGACTGCAGAGGATTTTGGATTAGCCAGAGCCAAGATGAGATCATTACTCGATGAAGGTGTGGATACGATCATCCTTGCTCCTCCAAGACCTACTTATTCTCATCATGAAGAGTTCAATGGAAGTTTTAAACATTCATTTGAATACATTCATGAGTGGGAAGAAGAAAATAATAAGGATATCAAAGTGATTTTGTTGCCCCAATTATCAGAATATCCTGTCATTAGACAGGCTTATCTACAGATGCTTAAAGACCGTCTGGATAATTTTCCTGAAAACAGTTCTGTGAAGCTGGTGGTTTCTGTTCATGGCATGGCTTGGGATTTAGTGCCAAATGAAGCATGGATCGAACTTTCGCCAATGTATACAGAACCCATGATGGAAGACGTTACAGAGCTGGCCAAGAATTACAATTTTAGTAGAGTCGAAGTGGTCCAAAGCCAAGATCACTTTGCGGATCCTTATTATAATCCCGATGGTAAATATCTATCTACTAATAGAGCATTTCTAGAAGGCATTGAAGATGACTTTGATTATGTGGTGAACCTACCCATTGAATTTTTTGTTGAAAACACAGATACCATGTTTTCTCATGCCATGTTTAATTTTGAAGGGTTTGAAGATTTCGATCGCTACGAAACAATCAACTACACCGATTGGAGTATTCCCTACACAAAAGAGTTTCTCGTAGATGGCACGCATGTTATCTACAATGGACTTCCTGTCGGCAAATACAATCAACCAATTATTGAGGCTTTTTACCAAGCCCTTGATTCGTTATTGTCTCAATGATTGCTTGAAAAAAACTGATGCAATTTAGATAAGATTTTAATTCTTTAATCTATATGATCTGTTAGAATTCTTCACCGAATCAATAATCTTAGAGGGTGATTATGAAAACAGCGTCCAGTTCCAAAAGAACGCTTTTAAAAACTTTGTTAATGATGCTACCTGCAGCTCTATTTGGGCAAAGGCTTGGTGCCCAAGAACGCCTGAGTGAAGAAGATCAAATGGCTAAAATACTTCTCTATGTTCATGATGCAAAAGAAGTTGATAGTTCTAATCCTGCGGCATCTAGATATCGGCCTGGTCAAGATTGTTCCAACTGCGTGTTATTCCAGAATTCAGGTGATGAAGAATGGGCACCTTGTTCAATTTTTCAGAACAAACTAGTCAATAGAAATGGCTGGTGCAATGCCTGGGTGCTCAAACCTTAACCCAATTACAAAGCCTCTCCTGGATGAAGGGGCATAACCTGTACTGTGTCACCAACCTTGATTAGATTCTTCCCTTCTGGAAGCATCATCCAAGAGTTTGCATTTCTAAATGGGCTGAGCTTAAAGGATTCTTGACCGGGGAGAATGGTGGTTTCAGGCAGGCTATTTTCTGTGTAGTCGGTTCTTGCTTTAGCGAAAAAACAGAATTTTTCAGATTTTTTAAACTCTACTGCATTAGTTGCCAAAAAAGGTTGTTCTAATGTTTGACCTTGTAGCATTCTAATTGCTTGTGCAACAAAGAATCTAAAACCTACGGCAACAGCTACCGGATTGCCTGGCAGGCCAAAAACAAATTGACCCGATGGCATTTTTGCAAACAGAAGAGGTTTCCCAGGGCGCATCCAAATTTTATGAAATAGAATATCGGCTCCAAGGCTTAAAAGTGCATCGGGCACTAAATCTAATTTTCCAGCCGAGACTCCACCACTTGTTAAAATGATGTCACTGTTATTATCGATGCAATACTGAATATTTTTTTTGATTAATTCCAGTGAGTCAGGAGCATTGGTAACACCGTTACACTGAATACCCATTCTTCTAACGGAAGATTGGAGAAAGGGGCCGTTGGTGTTGGGAATCATCGGTTTGTCAGAGTGTTTTTCTTGGTCAATGAGCTCCGAACCAGTTGTGATGACGCCAACTTTTGGTATTTGATAAATTGGAATATCGTTTTGTTTGTTGGCTATGATACTCATTAATCGATGGGGATTAATTGCTTGGCCTTTTTTAGCGATCACCGTCCCGGGCTTGTAATCTTCACCAGCAAGTCTGATATTTCTACCTTTATTGACTACCTGATCGATAGTTATAAATTTTCCTGCCGAGCTTTCTTCGATGACGACTTGTTCGATAGGAATAACGGCATCAAATTCTTCCGGCATAATGGATCCGGTCATTATTTCACAACTTGATTTCTTTTCTTTAATGATTGGGGCTATCTCCCCTGCAAGAATGCATCCTTTGACTTCAAGTTTTACCAAGTTTTTCTTTGACGCGGATTGGGTTTCTTCTGATTTGACAGCAAAACCATCCATTGCAGAGTTAGAGAAGCTTGGAACTTGCATTTCACTGATTAAATCTTCAGCAAGAACTCCATATGCCTGCTCTGCACTGACACGGATGATCGGCAAAGTCTGGAGAGAGTCAGAAAGAATTTCAATGGCTTCTTTGTAACTAATCATTGATGGGGTTTTTAATTGTGGTCCAAATCATGGACGTAGTAATTATAATTAATAATAGTATCCGCTTTTGACTCATTAAAGATTATCATATATTCAATAATGAAAAAGGAAATTGGGATAAAATATCCACAAAACTAAGAGGATAATTTGACTAAAGTAACCAGACGAAATTTCCTTCAAGGAGCAACAGCCTCGGGATTGGGTTTGTCTCTGCAGTTTGGACATGCAACCAAAGTCATTGCCAATGAGAATTATCGAGGTTCTGAAGACTTATATAGAAAAAAATGGACATGGGACAGTGTTGTTAGAGGCACACACGGAACCAACTGTGCCGGAACATGTGCCTTCAATGTCTTTGTCAAAAATGGGGTTGTTTGGAGAGAAGAGCAGCAAGGTCAATATGAGCAATTAGGAGATGTACCAGATTTTGGACCTAGAGGTTGCCAAAAAGGTATGCGTCACCATAAGTATATGTATGGGGATCAACGAGTACTCTATCCTCTTAAAAGAAAGGGTAAACGGGGCGAAGGTAAATGGCAAAGAATCAGCTGGGATCAAGCAACTACTGAAATTGCTGATAAATTCCTGGATTATGCAACGCAATATAATCCCGAATGCATATCGTACGCCAGCGGCACTCAAATGTCGGTTAAGATGGCCTCTTTTGCATCTTTACTAAGGTTTGGAAATATTACCGGCGTTACTGTGCCTGAGTTTTTCTCAGGAGTTGGCGATCTTCCTACTGGATCGCACATGACTCTTGGCCAGGTTTATACAGGAGATACATTTGCCTCAGTTTACAAATCAAAATGTGTTTTGGTTTGGATGAGCAATCCTGCTGTAACAAGAATTCCTGATGCTCATTTTTTTTGGGAAGCACGCTATAACGGCACTCAAGTCATTGCAATTTCGCCTGAGTTTACACCAACGGCGATGCATTCGAATCTTTGGCTCAATCCAAAACCGGGCACCGACAGTGCTTTGGCAATGGCAATGGCTCAGGTTATTCTCAGTGAAAAACTATATCAACCTGACTACATTAAAGAGCAGAGTGATTTGCCACTTCTGGTACGAACGGACACTAAGGAACTTCTCAGAAAAGAACATCTCTCACTATACGGTTTGCTGGCAGTTGCCGACAATGTCTACTACATGTGGAACAACAAAACCAATGCCATGGTTCGGGCTCCTGGAACTGGTCGCGCCGATATGCCCATAGGCAGGGATCGTAGAAAGCAAGGAACGCTTGATTTAGGTGATATCCAACCGGCCCTGGAAGGTCGTTGGCTAGTCAAAACACTGGATGGTGAAATAGAGGTGACCACGGTTTTTGAAATGCTAAAAGAGCAGTGTAAAGACTATGAGCCAGAAAAAGCTTCTGCAATTACAGGTATCAGCGCAGATGCCATCAGAAAAACAGCAAGAGTATTTGCAAAAGCTCAGCCAGCAATGATTTATGCAGGATACGCATCTTGTAAGTGGTTACATGGTGATTTACTACAAAGAGCCATGTTGTTGCTGCTCTCTCTAACGGCTAATATTGGCAGAGAGGGAGGCGGTCTCCAGGTTGCTAATGCCCCTATTGCCAGAGGCATGAATCAATTTGGTTTTTCCGATATAGGTCCTGCTTTTAGGCTAATTTCAGGCACCACTTGGGATTATGATCATGGCAATATGAAAGCATTGAATACCAAGATATATGGCCAAGAATTAGCTGATACTTACGACAGTTACTATCAAGAAAGTATAGCGGAGGATTGGTTTCCAGATTACAGCAAACATGGATGGAAAATGGGTATATTCGCGGGCAACAATGGGGCAAATTGGCGAGCTGCAGGGAGTGCTTGGAGAAAAAATGCTTTTGAAGAACTGGAAACAATCGTTTCATTGGCACCCGATATGGGGGTGACATCATTCTACTCAGACTATGTACTGCCAATTGCCCATCACTATGAAAGACATGATTTGATGTTGCAATCCAGAATCCCCTATCTGCAGGTTCTGAGTGAAGCAGTGCCACCACTAGGGGAGTCTGTTGATGATTGGGAGGCCAATAAAAGGTTGGCAGCAGCAATCAGTAAACGTGCAAAGGAGAGAGGCATTGCTCCAATCAAGGATGCGGTGGATGGAAGGACAGTAAGAAGGGATTACACCAAAACTTTAGAGCTCTATACCATGGGAGGCAGAGTTAACAACTCAAAAGATGTTGCTCAATTCATCATCAACAGCAGCCATGGAATTCCAAAGATCAGTTTTGATGAGTTGTCTGTAAAAGGCATCATTAAAGTTAATGGCGTGAACAATACCATGTGGGATACAGAGGAATCACCTTTTCACAGTGAAATTGCGAGGAGCGTGATGAAAAAACATCCCTACGAGACTATTACCGGTCGTCAACAGTTCTATATAGATCATGAGTGGTTTATTGAATTTGGAGAAGTTTTGCCTACATACAAACCACCCCTATCAATCAAAGGGTACCCCTTGAGAATGATGATGGGACATGCCAGACATGGTGTCCATAGTATGTGGCGTGATGATTCTTTACTGTTAAGTTTGCAGCGTGGTGAACCCGATATTTATGTTAATCCTGATGATGCTATAGATCGCAGAGTTGTGGACGGTGATATGATTCGTATTTTTAATTCAGCTGGAGAATTTTTTGCAATGGCTCATGTCAGTTCAGGAATCCAGCCAGGGATGTTGTTTATGTATCACGGATGGGATCCAAAAATGTTCAAAAATGAAAAAAACTTTGGTGAAGTAATTGCAACTGCAGGACTAATTAAACCAACTTCCATGGCAGGCGATTATGGTCATTTAGGATATCGGCCTCTCGCTTTTGCACCGAACCAAACGTACAAAGATTTTACGTGTGACTTTGAAAAATCAGTATGAGTAGTGAGCAAAAACCAGAAAAGAGAGAGCATCGATCCTGCAATGATCAGTTAAGATCTGTAGAACACACAGCAATCAGTCGTTCGCAAGCCTACAGTTTATTTTCCATGCTTTTGAGCTCCCCTCACGATCTAGATTTGAAATCCAAGATTTTGCATAGGGACACTAATTATCAATTACCTTACAACATTGATTTTGATGATCTTATTAATGAGTTTAAACAACAAGATGAAGGGGATTTAAAAAATCAGTACAGTAGTCTTTTTGAGGTAGGCAACGAAGGTCCACCAGCACCCATCAGAGAAGATTTATTTTTGCATCAACCAGCTGGCTTGAGAGAGGACCTAGTTCGTTTTTATGATTATTTTGGCTATATGGTAAGTGATGGGTTTCAATGGCAGATGGATCATTTGTCGATCGAGTTGGAGTTTATGTATTTTTTGTGTTTTCAAGAACATAGCACGGAGGGAGATAGATTATCTTATCAGTTGGCTCAACTGGACTTTTCCCAACGCCACTTGCATAACTGGATTCCAAAATTGATGCACACGGTAAAAACAATATCCAAAGATGTTTTATATACAAAAGTTGTTGTAGAATTGAATCGATTTATAGAAGATGACATGACATGGCAAATGGAGACAATCAGTCACCAATAATGGAGGTTTAGAGTAATGGGTCAAGTAGCAATGGTAATAGATCTAAACAAGTGCATTGGTTGCCAGACCTGTACAACAGCTTGTAAATCACTTTGGACCGACGAACCAGGACAAGAATATATGTTGTGGAATAATGTAGAGACCAAACCAGGGCCAGGATATCCCCGGTATTGGGAAGAAGGCGGCGGTGGTTTTGATGAGGCAGGCAATCTCAAAAGAGATGGCCTGATGCCAGAGAAAGAAGATCATGGTGAAGAAATTCCTCTCAACCATGATGAAGTCTACTTTAAGGGTGTAGAAGTCAGGTTGCAACAGGAGAGACCTATGGGGAAGGGCGCCAATTGGGATGAGGATACCAGTTCAGGAGATTATCCAAACAACTATCATTTTTATGTTCCCAGAATGTGCAACCATTGTACCAAACCCGCGTGTTTGGAAGCATGCCCTGTAAGAGCAATTTACAAAAGAGAAGAAGATGGCGTAGTGTTGATTGATCAAGATCTATGCCAAGGGATACGTGAGTGCAATAAAGCTTGCCCTTACGATAAAATTTACTTCAATTATGTGACCAGAAAATCCCAAAAATGTATCTTTTGCTTTCCTCGTTTGGAAGAAGGTGTTGCTCCTGCTTGTGCCAGACAATGCCCTGGTCGATTAAGATTTGTGGGTTACCTAGAGGATGAAGATGGTCCTATCCATGAACTAGTTTATCAGTGGAAAGTTGCTTTGCCGTTGCATGCTGAATATGGAACTGAACCAAACGTTTATTATGTCCCACCTATTCTCCCTCCCACTTTTGACGAAAATGGTGAGTTTTCTGATGAACCTAGAGTGCCAACAGAATATTTACGTAACTTGTTTGGTGATGGAGTAGATGCAGCTTTAATCACGTTGCACAACGAAATGGAGAATAAGCAGAATGGGAAGGAATCTAGATTAATGGATATCCTAATCGCCAAGGAATGGAAGTCGCTTTTCAATATTCCTAATGTCAAAGTATATTAGCTTATAACCTTTTTCAGAAAGGGTCCCATATGGAACTGTCAAAAGGACGCATTTTATTGATCATGACGTCACTGGTTCTCTCCTCAGTGATGGCCAGCTTAGATTCCAGTTTTGCTCCGATCGCAATTCCTGACATGATTGATAAATTGGATTCCAGCACTAGTGAGATCGTCTGGGTAGCCCTTGGTTACTTGATTGCAGCGAGCGGACCAATGTTATTGGCAGCAAAAATGGCAGATGGGATCGGGCATGCAAGATTCTTTCAAATTGGAACACTGATTTATGCCATAGCCATGATTGCTTGTTCATGGGCGCCCGATGCAAATACTCTCATTTCAATACGTTTTATACAGGGATTTGGTATGGCTTTATTTTTGCCTACCACTTTTGCTATAGCCTCTGCAGTTTTTGGAACAAAGAAAAGAGGGACAGCACTAGGTATCTTGCAAGCAGCCAATGCTTTTGGATTTGTAATGGGGCCGATCTTTGCTGGTTGGTTACTTGATGCATATGACTGGACTGCAATTTTCTGGTCTCGAATCCCCTTCGCAATCTTGGCAATAATTTTGGCTTTTCTCGCTTTTGGTTCTAAAAATAGATTTCAATTCTCTGAACGTCAAAAAACTTATGATTATCTAGGGGCTCTGTTTCTGACTCTAGCGTTATTTGGAATATTGTTTGGCTGTAACAAACTACCTGTTGAGGACAATCATCTCGACCCCCTTGTTTGGATAATTTTTGTATTGGGCTTTGTTTCATTTTTCTTATTCATACGACAAGAAAGAAAGCACCCTGATCCATTGATTGATTTAGATTTATTTACAAAAAGTAATGCTTTCACTAAGGCTTCCATTGCATTCATATCTGTATTTGCAAGTTTCCCTGTGTATCTTTTTATTCTTCCAATAGTCATGATCAGTGGGCTTGAAATGAAAGCTTGGGATGCTGGCTTGGCTTTGTGTCTTGCAGCAGTTGCAACCTTATTAATTAGCCCTATGGCAGGCAAGGCTTCTGATCGTTTTGGGCCAGAAAAATTATGTATGGCTGGTGCCTTGTTAACCGGTATCGGCTACGTCTCTTTATTAGTAGTTCTGGCGGATTCATCCGTAGTAGCCATTCTACCGGCTATGGTATTAATTGGCGGTGGAACAGGTTTATTTTTTGCACCCAATAATAATTTAATGCTCTCCAGTGCGCCCCAGGAACGTGCGGGAATGGTTTCAGGACTTTTTGGCACCCTCAGACAATCAGGATATGCTCTTGGTTTTGCAATTACGGCCAGTTTGTTTACAGCAATACAAAACTGGTTTGATCTCGACTGGGCATATTCATCTATTAACGAGATGCCTGTAGTTGATGCCATGGCAATAACCGATATTTACCACCAGGGAAGTCAATGGTCTCCAGAAATGCTGGTGTTTATCCTGCATATAGGCGTTCTTTTGTGCTCTAGCATTCTAATCATTACTTTTATTAATTCCCTTCCTAAGATTAAGCTTTCTTTAAATCGACAAGCTTTGATCTGTGTTGCGTCACTTTTTGTGGCATTTTTCAGTATGGGTTTTTATAGCCTAACCAATGCTCCGGCTGCAGTGATTGTAAAAAGTTCTGATTCCATTGAGTTGCTAGAAAGCAAAACAGAAGAGCACGTTTTACAGGCATTTGGAATGCAGTCCAGGGTATTTGAAACGCTCACTCCAGCACAGGCTAAAACAGATGATGCTGAATTGAGTGATATAGCTGATGGGACCTCAAATAAAGCTTATGCAATGCGATGTGAAGTTTGCCATGGAGCAAGTCTTGAGGGTATTGATGGTCTTGGAATTGGTCTTCAGAATTCTAATTTTCTAATCCAGGCAAATCTTGAGCAAATCGTTCATTTTCTAAAGTCAGGTCGTATGCCCAATGCGGAAGATTCAATTTCAGGGGGAGTGATGCCCGCGTTTGCTTGGTTACAAGAAGAAGAGCTAGAAGAGATTGCAAGCTATGTAAAATCAGTCAATGAGAATCAAACGAGAGTGGAGGCAGCAGACTTAATTCTACTCAATACAAAAGTATACACAGTTGACTCTACCCAGCCTTGGGCCAGTGCTGTGGCCATTGAAAATGGACAAATCACCTATGTAGGTGATGATCAGGGCGCTAGAGCATTAGTTGACAGCACTACTCAAGTGGTCAACCTCAAAGGGCGAATGATACTGCCTGGTTTTCACGACATACATGTACATCCTGTTCACAGCGGGGTTAGCTACCAGCAATGCAATCTATTTGATATCAAAGGATTAAAAAGGCTTTTGGATAAAATAAAAGAATGTACTCTGACTAACTCTGAAAATGAATGGATTGTAGGAGGCGGATGGACAGTACCTGATTTTGCTCCCTCAGGTTTGCCTGATAAAAA
>CAXGBD010000038.1:0-12906 GCA_964008355.1 uncultured Gammaproteobacteria bacterium
TATTTATATTGATCATGACTGCTGAATTCTTTCTGACAGCCGAAATGGCTAAATCAGAAACACTCAAAGTTATTGTTCAAACGACAAAGACATCGATAAATTCTTAATAGGTAAATAGGTAACTCTTTGCAAGAAAATAAAACAGATAAATTAAGTTTCTCAAGCATCCTTGTTGCAATTATTTGCATTACCTTACCAATAGCCCTCAAACCAAGAGAGTCTGAAGTTTTCATTCGACAGATTTATTTAGAGACTGTCAATATCTTTGGGTCTTCATATATGGTATTGGGGATCATAACTTTGGTTTTTCTGCTCATACTTTCATTATCAAAGTATGGAACATTTATCCTAGGTGGAGAAAATGCCAAGCCAGAATTTAAGAATTTTAGTTGGGGATCAATGCTATTTTGTTCAGGGATTGGTGGAGGTATTCTCTATTGGTCTGGGGTCGAATGGGCTTATTACGTCAGTCAACCTCCATTTGGTATTGAACCCTTCTCAGAGGAGGCTTACCATCTGTCTTCGGCTTATGGAATATTTCATTGGGGTCTAGGTGGTTGGGCTTTATACTGCCTTCCTGCGATCGCCATTGCGGTTCCTTTTTATCATTTTAGATTAGGATCTTTGAGACTCAGTTCTGGAATAAGATCATCCCAACAAAATCCAATAGAAAACTCAATCATTGGTCGCATTATTGATTTCATCTTTGTCATTGTTGTCATTGGAGCATCCGGAGGAACAATGGGTATGTATATCCCGGTTATCAGTGCTGGTATAGCAGAATTGTTTGATGTTCCCCATGACGTAATGCTTGATTTAGGTATGCTTTTTGTATGCACATGCCTGTTTGCATTCAGCGTCTTTAAAGGTATAAAAAAGGGCATCCGTGTAATCAGTAATATCAATGTCGTCATGGCCTTAATATTTCTAATGTGTATCCTACTTTTGGGCTCTTTTCAGGAAATTATTAATCTTACAATTGAAGCCATCAAATCACTGATTAAAAATTTCTCAAGTATGAGTACACTCGGGATTAAAGAGAAATCAAACTTTGCTGATAATTGGACAATTTTCTATTGGGCTTGGTGGATTGCATTGGGCCCCCAAGTAGGTTTATTCATTGCAAGAGTCTCAAAAGGAAGAACGCTAAGGGAACTGATTTTAGGTATGCTTTTTCTGGGTAGCTTAGGATGCTTCTTATTCTTTGCAATAATAGGCAACTACGCAATCAATCTTGAGATCAATAACCAACTGATGGTAACTGAAATTTTGGCAAATGAAGGGCACAGAATTGCAGCAACTCAAGTCTTACTATCGTTACCATTTGGTGAAGTATTTCTTTTCACCTATTGCATCATTGTAATAATATTTATTGCCACATCTTATGATTCTGTTTCCTACCTACTTGCCTACCATGTCAAAAGAACCTCGAGTGAAGTCAATGAACCCAGCAAAAAAATGAGACTGTTTTGGGCCGTTGTTCTAGCAATACTTCCAGCCTCTTTGTTTTTGGTTAATAGTCATCGTGCAGCAATGGATGTTATTCTACTGATGTCTCCACCACTGCTTATTCTATTCCCAATTTTTGCTATATCTATAATCAGAACACTTAAAAACCATTATTCTGACAGCAATCAATAAATTAAAATGAAAGGGCTCTCTATGGAAATTTTTGACCGAAACAAAAAACCATTCTACCTATCGGTAGTATTTCTTTCGCTTTTCTTAGCCCATGGGTCTTTTGCACTACAAAGTCAGCATGAAAAGATTAAGTTAGAAGACATCAATCAGATCAAGGATATAGGATCGATTGATGTTTCAAAAGATGCTGACTTAATTGCCTATACAGTATCGAGCGTTGATCAGAAGAACGATGAATATGTTACCGATATCTGGATGCTCAATTTCAAAAAAGATAGGGATAA
Source organism: uncultured Gammaproteobacteria bacterium (assembly GCA_964008355.1). Classification (GTDB taxonomy): domain Bacteria; phylum Pseudomonadota; class Gammaproteobacteria; order Steroidobacterales; family UBA11654; genus DTSX01. Next base: position 1,926 of record CAXGBD010000038.1, read on the forward strand.
ATTGATTGTGCGATCCGCATATTCCCCTAAATTTAGTCCCGACAGCAACTATGTTGCCTACCTTGCTCCCGGCAGAGGAAAATACTCAGACTACCAACAACTCTGGTTTTTCAATACTAATACTTCGACAAAAAGACAAATAACAAAGATCGAATCAAGTATTACCGATTTCGAATGGGCTCCAGATGGCAGTAGAATTGTTGTGGTCATTAATATAGAACCTGATCGTGAGGATGAGGGAGAAACCCAAAAACCCTATGTAATAGATCGGTATCAATTCAAACAAGATTATAATGACTTCCTGGATGAATCGAGACAGCATTTGTTCTTAATTGAAATAGCCACTAGAGAACTAACTCAACTCACAGATGGCTCCAGTAATGAACTATTTCCATCTTGGTCTCCCGATGGAGATCGCATTGCCTATGTCACAAAAATCGGTGATATTGACCGTCACAACAATTGGGATATTTATGTACTCAAACTAGATTCAAATGAAAACCCTATTCAATTAACGACTCACCTTGGAGCAGATTCACAGGGCTCACGCCCTCAATGGAGTCCAGATGGGAAACAGATTGCCTATCTTTATGGAGGTGATCCAAAACTCCTTTGGTATGCTCTAACAGAACTAGCAATTATAGATTTAGACACTCATACTAGTTCAATAATTACCAAACAACTTGATCGAAATACATCTGCTCCTCAATGGTCTGAAGATGGCTCATCAATATTTTTTGTACTTGAAGATAATATGAAAAGTCAACTGGCAAAATATTCCTTCCAAGATCAAAAGATCAATACTATTACCTCTACCAATTATTATCTTTCTGGTTGGTCTAAGAACTATGCGGTCAGAAATGGGAAAATTGGATTAATTCTTTCGGATTTAAATACACCTGATGAAATATTTTTCTTTGATGGGAAGAATCTCCAACAAAAGTCTCATCAGAATTCAGAATTTTTATCGAAAAAAATTATCTCACCAACTGAAACGATTTCATTTAAAACTGATGATGGGGAAGAAATATTTGGAATGATGGTCAAACCTCATGATTTTGATCCTTCAAAAAAATACCCACTTATTATTAGAATGCATGGCGGTCCTGTTGGTCAATATGGCTTGCATTTTCGTTATGACTGGCAACTCTTTGCAGCCAATGACTACATAGTCATGGCTATGAATCCAAGGGGTAGTTCAGGCAGAGGCTTGGATTTCCAAAAAATAATTTTTGCCGATTGGGGAAATGTTGATGCTGATGACGTCAGTGCATTAGCAGATTATGCGATATCACTAGGCTATATTGACCCGCAAAGATTGGGTCTTGGGGGTTGGAGTTATGGCGGGATGTTAACAAACTATGTGATTGCAAAAGATTCTAGGTTCAAGGCTGCTACTTCTGGTGCGGGCATCAGTAACTTATTGAGTGGTTTTGGAGATGATCACTATATAAGAGAATACATTCTTGAATTAGGAACCCCTTGGGATCATACCGAGGACTGGCTTCGGGTTTCCAATCCTTTTTTTAATGCAGGAAATATTAAAACTCCAACCTTATTTCTTGTGGGTGAAAAAGACTTCAACGTTCCATTGATTGGCTCTGAACAAATGTACCAAGCCTTAAAACAATTAAACATTCCCACACAATTAATTATTTATCCTGATGAAAATCACTCCTTTTCCACTCCCAGCTATAACGAAGATGTTCTTAAAAGATATCTGGATTGGTATAGCAAATACTTACAGTGATCTGCTAGAACTCAAGATCGGGATTGAATGATTTTAGGATTAGTTAAAGTATTATTCTTTCCTATAATCCATCCACATTAAGCCCTATTCTTGGTTACCAGCATGGTCCCCAGCCCGATGATGAAGAGTGATAAAAAAGGTTCATAAGGCCAAAACGGCAGCCACAGTTCAAGATCCGCAGACCACTTCGGTGTGGTCAGAAAAGCAGTAACAGGCTCTCGCCAATAACGACCGGAAGCGAATACAAAAAGACCGAAGGCGATAATGGCGCTGCCCAATACCTTGAATACGACAGGCGTACCGCTTTGTATCGCTTGCTGACGCTGCTTGCCCCAGGCCGCAATTCTCAGTGCGAATGCGAGGAATCCAAACGAGTAGTATACATAGTCAAGCGGTTCCGGATTTCCATAGTAGTAGGAAAAGCTCCACCAATAGGTGCTAAAGGGATAGGCCCAGAGGAAATAGATACCGCTCTTGTGCAGCAACTTCCACTGCTTTGAACTTAAGTGCTTGCGGCCAAATTCAAATGATGTCAGTACCATGGCTGGAAGGAAGATATAGCCGATGCTCCCTTCAAGCTCATCGCGGAAAAAATAGACGTCTGCGAAGTAGTACTCCCGGAAAAAATACGACATTATAAAAATGAACAAGCCTTGCCACGCCATTGCGACTGCAAAGCATATCCCAATATATTTACGGTTACGCAGCAACCACATTGGAAACGGCCCAGGAAACAGTGTCTGCAAAGAAGATGCAGCGACTACTAGGAATATGAAAGGCACTGCCCAGCGTACGGAAAAGCCGATCATTGTCGATACACCAGCTCCGGTGGACATATCGGCCCCGATCATGGCGATGACTATAACAATGGACATTGGAATAGAGATAAGCCAGAACAATCTCCACTGGTTAATGGCTTTGTTTTTCAGTACTACCTTCAGGTCAATACTCATATATTCCTATCATTTGCTTACCCAGAGAACTTGAACTCATCGTCTCATCGTATACGATGGCTGCATTTCATGGTAGTATTTTTTTAACATGTTAAATTCCTTGAAAATACGGACTCGTCACGTACTTGAAATCGCTATTGCCTTTACGCCTTGGCTGATTTCTATGTATGTACTTTACTGGTTTGAATACGGTGAAATCTGGACAAGTGAAACCGCTCATCGTGGAAAGATATCCGTTGCGATTTTAGTTGTTGGAATGGGGTTATCATTTCTCATCCAGTCGCATTTTGCCAAACGTAAGCAATAATAATTAGAATGAATAAACGTTTATCGTTTTTTTAATCCGTTTTTGAATTCTATGGTTTCAGTTAGACTTCCGTCTCTATCAAAATACTCCCAGAGACCGTCTAGTTTTCCGTTTTTATGCTCTCCTCTTCTTTGTAGTTGACCGTTTTCATGGAACCACTCAAAAAGACCGTCTGCTTCTCCATTTTTCATGTTTCCTGTATACAATAATTGACCGTTTTCGTAATAACCCTCCCAAAGACCATCTTCTTTACCGTTCTTGAATGTTCCTTGATATGCTATTTGACCGTTTTCAGCAAAATATTCCCAGAGACCGTCTTGTTCGTCGTCTTTAAAGTACCCTCTAATTTCTAATTGACCAGTTTCATTAAACCACTCGAAATCTTGTTGTTTTCCATCTACAAAATTTCCTCTATTTGTTAATTGACCAGTTTCTTTGTTAAATTCTTCCCAAACACCGTCTTCTCTCCCTTGCTTCCAATTCTCTCTTCTTATTAATTGACCTTTCTCCCAGTGGAAGATTTCTACCAATCCATCTTTAAGTCCGTCTTTGTAATTTCCTCTCCACTTCAACTGATGTGAGTATTCATTTTTATAGTAATACTCATGGATACCATCTTTAATTACTTCTTTTTCAGCAGTCATCGGTTAGTTATACCAAAGGAAATGTTACAGACTAATTATAATCTAGCCTTCATGAATATTTCTGATTATTGCTTATATACTTTCTTAATGATGCTTTCTAAAGTTAATTCTTATGCTTGACAAGAAAACAGGGCGCATGCACCATGACTTAATGAATCCAACTGATATGGAAGATTAATTAAGGAGTACGATTTAATGACCACACTGAAATCAAAGCCCAATACCCTAGTAGCCGCTGCAGTAGCCAGTGCTTTAACGGTCCCTTTCACACAAACTGCTATGTCACAAGAATCTACAGCAGTCGCCCTTGAAGAGATCATAGTTACCGCAACCAAGCGTGAACTTGATTTGCAAGAAGTAAGCCAGAGCATCATGGCCTTATCGAATGAAGATATTGATAAAATGGGTATCAAGAGCATGGCGGACTACGTTAAGGCCTTACCCAGTGTCGTTTTAACAGCCGAAGTACCTGGACGAAATGACTTGGTCATGCGGGGAGTAACACAGGATGCCTATACTTGGTATGTCGACAGCTCTGTCGCCCTTTACCTCGATGAACAACCGATGACTACCAGCTCACAACAGGTGAGCGTCCGAGCCATTGATATTGAACGTATTGAAGCATTACCAGGACCACAAGGCACCTTGTTCGGCTCCACTTCGCAAACCGGCACAATTCGAATGATCACCAATAAACCTGATCACACTGGTTTTTATGGTTCAGTTGAGACTTCTTTTGGCAGCATTAAGGGTGGTGATACCAGCTTTGATGTCAACGGATACGTAAATATACCCATAAACGATTCCTTTAGCATGCGTCTTGTGGGTTACACCTCAAGCGATGGTGGCTATGTCGATAATATTTACGGAACCAGCTGGAGTGGCAGCTATGATAATGCCGATATAGTGGAAGATGATTTTAATACCTATGATGTAACTGGTGGACGTATTTCTGCATTGTGGAATATTTCTGACAAATGGTCCGCACTGTTGAGTTATGTAAATGAAGAAAGTGAGCTCGAAGGGTCCTGGGACACCGATCCTGCTCTAGGAGACCATAAAATTACTCGCTTTACGGATGAAATGCGAGATGACGACTGGTATTCTGCTGCCCTGACCATAAAAGGCGATTTGGGTTTTGCTGATCTCGCTGCCACCGTCACGCATTATGAGCGTGACATTGTTTATTTGTGGGACAACCATGCCTACACACAGTGGAGAGATGCCTATTATGGTTACGGCCTGTATGACACTGACTACACCCGTGCCCATATTTTTAATGATCAATTTCAAGATCGCGATGCGGCTGAAATTCGCTTGGTTTCCAAAGGCGATAGCAAGCTCCAGTGGATGGCTGGGCTCTATTGGGAAGATACTTATGACACATGGTATTACGGCACTGAGCATCCTGACTACATGTCCACTGGTGCCGCTTACTATGCGAATTATTATGCCTGTCTCTACGCCTACTACTATCCCAATTTTGTAGAATGCCCAATCGATACCACCATTAGCTACGCCGACACCTATAAGGATTCAGTGGAGCAAACCGCAGTATTCGGTGAATTCAGCTATGATGTAACAGAAAAACTGAGTGTGGGCACTGGCTTTCGTTGGTCTGAATTTAAACGCGATACCTACAACAGGGATGTGTTTCCAGAGGGGTTACCCCCATTTGCTGGTGGCGGGATAGCGTCGAATGGAGAAATCCATAGCATAGGAAAGGATTCAGATATCCTGTATAAAGTTAATGCCACTTACACCATTGATGAAGACAAAATGGTGTATGCCTTGTTCAGTCAAGGCTACAGAGTAGGAGGCGATAACGCCCCACGTGCAGTGCAAACTGGTGCAGTGCCAGCAAACTATGATTCAGACTTTATGGACAACTATGAAATCGGTATCAAGAGCACCTGGATGGACAATAGCCTACAAGTGAATGCTCAGTACTTTTTGATGGAATGGAGTGATATGCAGATCGCACATTGGGGTGGCGTCGGCCCTTGGTGGGTAGGTGGAACTGTGAATGCTGGAGACGCTGAAGCCAAAGGCCTTGAGATTGAGGTCAAATACCAGATCACGGAAAACCTCAATGTCAGTGGTGCCGCCTTATTCAATGATGCTCAATTTACCACAGGATATATTACACCCGGTGGCTCGGTGTATCGCCCTGGCATGGTCATGGCCAATTCCCCTGATCAGACAGGCTATATTGGAATTACCTATGAACAGCCTGATGTCGCTGGAGGTGATCTCTGGGTTTATTATAGCTTGAGCTATCAATCACAATCCTGGAACAGAACTTGGAATATTATACAAAATGATACCAATGGAATTTCACCAGCCTACAACACCAGTAATCTCTCATTTGGCCTTGATAATCTGGCAAATGGTTGGCATGTATCCGTGTATATAGACAATCTTTTTGATCAGGCGACCTATGGCTATGTGAATACCAGTTACAACGATAATGCAGACTTGTTTGGCAATGCCCGAGATCACAATGTACGAAGCCTCGCCCAACCTAGAACCACGTGGTTGACTGTCGAAAAAGACTTTTGAGGTTGCTAATCTAGCCACGCTTTCAATTATATGGTTAAGCTTGTCACCAGTTCTGTGGTGCGAGGAGCTCAACAAGGGCAAAGTCATGGTGGTGTGTATCTGATTGATCTAGAAAATCAGATGGTTGAACAAACCATCGATTGGAATACTTCTGGCATCGACTGGCAAGGTCGTGGATGGGACCGCGGCTTAAGAGGAATAGCGTTTGACGGTGAGCAAGTTTTTATTGCGGCCAGTGATGAGTTGTTTGCCTATACTCTTGATTTTGAATTGATTGATTCCTGGCGAAACCCCTACCTTAAACATTGTCATGAAATTACTGTATTTGAGCGGAGCTTGTTTCTCACCTCTACTGGTTTTGACAGTATTCTGGGTTTTGACCTGGATAAACACTGCTTCAACTGGGGAATGAATATTCAATCCAAAGGTGCTCAATTTAAACCTGTGGGCTTTAATCCACTGACTGGTGATGGTCCTATGATGTTAAACAAAATGCATATCAATAATGTTTTTTGCAATCGCCATGGTATGTACATCTCTGGGTTGAGAACAGGAGGTATGCTGCACTTCAATGGTAGTGCCATCCATATGGCTGTAGAATTACCAGCAGGTACACACAATGCTCAACCTTTCCGAGACGGTGTCTTATTTAACGACTCCGAAGACGATGTTCTCCGATATACCGGTCGTGGAGAAGGTGGGGAAGACCGGGCGATGGCTGTTCCAAAATATGATCCTAAGGAACTCACTCATAGAACAGCAGAGGATAATAAGTTAGCAAGACCTGGTTTTGCACGGGGTTTATGTCGGGTTTCCGGCACTGTGGTAGCAGGTGGTGCCTCGCCCTCGACGGTAACGCTTTATGATCTAGCTGAAAACACTACTCTAGCCTCAGTTCAACTGAGCAAAGATGTTCGTAATGCCATTCATGGTCTGGAAGTTTGGCCCTTTGATTAAGGTATCATTCCTTAAATTTATAACCCGGCATTTCTAGATACCTCAGGCAATTCATCAACAATATCGGCAAGTTGTTCCTGCCATAAATCTAGGTGTTTTTCATAACGGCGCCAAGTTCCTAGGGCACCGGTATAAATGGGTTGCCGCACTTGTTCTGAACTGGCTGTTTTCACTGCACGTTCCGTCTGATGAAAGTCCACACAGCTCTGTTCAAAGGGCAAATCACAAAAATCCAGGATGCGGCGAACTTGATTCTCTAGGTCATCAACCGTCTCCTCATAATGCACATCTAGCACTTTACCCGGCAACACCTCATGCCAGTGTTTCATCATGGCATCATACAGCTGATAGTAATGTGCCAGATCGAGCATATCGTAGGTGAAATTTTGTCCCTTACCAAATAATTGTTTATAGCTGCCCAGACAGCTGTCGAAGGGATGACGTCGGGCATTAATGACTTTGGCATTGGGCAGGATGAGGCTCAATAAGCCAACTTGTGGAAAGTTATTGGGTAATTTATCTGTAAAAAAAGGCTTGTCAGTAACCCGATGGCGCTGGGTTTCTTCGATATATTGCTGACCGTAAGCACGCCAATCCTTGTTGCGAAGATCCTTGACTGCTTTTGGGTATTTAATACCGTCGGTGCGGTACTGACCTATAGACTCAGACAGTTTACCCAATACTGGCAGTTCAGAAGTGCCTTCCACCAGAGTATGACTAGCCAGAATTTGTTCAATGAGAGTGGAGCCAGAACGGGGCAACCCAACGATCAAAATTGGATCAGAGACGTCATGACCAACATCAGCACGTTCTTGTAAAAACTCCTTGTTAAAAATCTGTTTTAGCTGACTATGACGCGTTTCCATTTTCACCGGGTGGTGTTCCACGGTCATCCGTTGTTGCTGATTGCCTGTATGATAGTAGTGCCAAGCCTGCTCATAATCCTTTTTGTCTTCAAAGGCTTTGCCCAGAGCAAAGCGAAAATGAATTTCTTCACTTTCTGTCAGATTATCACTCTCCAACTGTTGTAACATTGAACTCACTTCTTTCTCCTCAAACTGGAAAATTTTAAGGTTTGCCATACTCCAATAGGCTTCGCCAAACTCAGGTTTGATTTTGATCGCTGCGCGATAAGACTTGAGAGCTTCAGCCTGATCGCCTAAAGTCTTGAGTACATGGGCTTGCCCCACAAGCACATTCGGTACATTGGGCTTCAATGCAATAGATTTAGCATAGGCCTCAGCGCTCTTGTCGGGATACATGGCAACGGCATAAGCACTGCCTAAACCACCCCAGGCTGGGGCATTTTCTGGATCCAGTTGGACTACTTTCTGGTAGGCAGCAATGGCTTCCATCCTTTTATTACGGAAACTCAATAATGATCCCAAATCGAACCAAGCAGGAATAAAATCAGGGGCTAACCGGGTAGCACTGCGCAACAGAGCTTCTGCATCCTGTAGCTTCTTCTCGCCTTTTCGATAGGCAAGGGCCAAGTAACGCATGGCATTGACATGATCAGGCTTACTTTTAAGTATAGGTTGCAATATATCAATAGCTTCCTCGATTTTTTCTTCATTCAATAGATCTGCAGCCTTTATAATGGCTTCGCGATTAGGGTCGCCGTCGATATAGGCCTGAAATTCTTCATCGGCCTCTGTTCCTCGCCCCACTGCAGCCAGAGCCTGGCCAAGTTTTTTATGCGCGAGTGGTAATGCTGGTTGAAGTTGGATTGCTTTTTCCAACTCAGGGATGGCTTCTTCATATCGGGATTGCATCGCAAAAGCACTGCCTAGATCTTCATACAACTGAGGATAATCAGGAGACAACGATATGGCAAACCGGAGTTTTTCTTCTGCTTCTGTGAACCGTCTTTGTTTCATCAATGCGTGGCTCAATAAGCGAAGGTGTTCAGTACATCCCGGGTTTTGGCTTAGATAATCACGACAAAGCTCTTCCGCTCGAAGTGGACGATTGGTGCGCATAAAACTAATTGCTTGAGCTATACTTTTATCCTTAGGAGTGGTCGTTTCGTTCATTGTGATCATTCCATAGTTAGTTAGTCTCGGTAGCTAGCACATCGTCAAAAATATTCATTGTTGTCATTCCGTAGTTTGTCAGTCTCGGTAGCTGGCACATAATCAAAAATAAAGGAAATACGATCCTCTTTACTCATGTTCATAACGCTGTGCATTTTCTGGTTATTGAGTTCATAGGCCTTCCCCACATCAAAACGGTAAGGCTTGCCTTCGATCATGAAACGCACAGCGTTGTTGGTCGTGATAGGTACATGGATGCGGTGCCCCATATGGAAAGATTCCAGTGAATCAACATGGGGAGTAATGCGCCCTCCCGCTTTCAGTTTCGCCGCCATAGCGCGTAATAACGTACCTCCGGGAGTGTAGTAGGTATCAATAATATCATCAATTAGTGGCATGGCGACCTTAGCCAAGCGATCCCAACCAGCTTCTCGGTGTATTTCACCCCATGGCCAGGACTCATCACAGAACAACAATACAATTGACTCCGTTTCCTGATGTACCTGGTAAGCCTGTTGGCGAATGATTTGTTCTGTCCAAGCTTCCGGCTCCTGTGCCAGAATAGCCTCACTCAGAGCTTGCACATCAACTTCTCCTAAATAACGTTGTGCTTCTTCAATGTCCATTTGTTGTGAATATAAGCCTTAAACTAAAACTAACTCTGCAAGCTCAGCCCAGTAAGCAGCTCCTAATGGCAAAATTTTATCATTAAAGTCATAACTTGAGTGATGAATCATGCAACCTCCTTCTCCATCGCCATTACCAATTAATATATATGCCCCAGGTTTTTCTAGAAGCATAAAAGCAAAATCTTCCGATCCTGGTGTTGGTGGAAGATCAGGATCAACATTATCACTGCCTACAACATTTGAAGCTGCCTTTACTGCAATGCCTGTTTCTGTTTCGTGGTTGGTGAGCACAGGATAAAGCTCGTCATAATTAAAAGTATAGGTAGCACCATAGCTCTTGCAAATTCCCTCCAACACTTCCTCCATTCTTTGTCTGATAATCTGCCCTAATTCGCGATCAAAATATCGAACCCCACCAGATAATCTGACCGTATCGGGAATAACATTGTACGCATCGCCTGCATGAATCTGAGTAACGCTGATGACGGAGGGTTTAAGTGGATCAATAGTTCGACTGACAACCGTTTGTAAGGATTGAATCACGGACGATGAGACAACAATTGGATCGATGCATTTTTGGGGCATAGCTGCATGACCACCAATTCCTCTTATTTCTATATCAAATGGAGCAAATGCTGCAAACATATGGCCTGAGCGAATACCAAACATTCCAACAGGCATTCCTGGCATGTTATGCATTCCGTATACAGAAGACATTTTATAATTCTCAAAAAGTCCATCCTTGATCATTTCAGGTGCCCCACCTGCCGCTTCTTCTGCCGGTTGAAAAATGAAATAGATTGTTCCATTAAACTCTTTTGTTGAAGATAAATATTTTGCTGCACCCAGCAACATTGCTGTATGGCCATCGTGACCGCAACCATGGAAAACACCATCATTTTGGGAACGATAGTCAAAGGTGTTGTTCTCATCCATAGGTAATGCATCTATGTCGGCTCTGAGACCAATTGCATTGTCTGAGCTTCCACTACTTAGTTTGCCAACTACTCCTGTTTTAGCTATTCCAGTAAATACCTCTATTCCAAAAGATTCTAAGGTTTTAGCCACCAACTCTGCAGTTCGATACTCATTAAATGCTAATTCTGGGTGTTGATGTATATCTCGACGCCATTCTTGCATCAG
>CAXGBD010000039.1:0-12111 GCA_964008355.1 uncultured Gammaproteobacteria bacterium
TAAAAAGTCTATAAAATTATTGGGTAATTAAACAGAACTATTAAATAATTTATTTATTAACAATCGCCATAAAGAAATACTGAGAACTAACCCTAGAAAATCTGCAAACCAGTCAAGCCATTCAAATGATCGCCCCGGGAAAAACTGCATTTGCATCCATTCAAGTATCAGTGCATAAAGAAGTAATAAACACCCAACAACATTCCAATAAGGCTTTGGAGTAATATTCACAAACCAAATCATGGTGAAAAAAAATAACAACAAATGAGCTAATTTATCCACTCCAACAATCTCCACCATCGCCATTGAAGGTGGTGTCATAACATGCAAATATGTCAAAACTGCCAATACGAATAGTGTCCCAATTATTTTTATCAATTGAGAAGGTTGTTGTTTAAAAAAAATCATTCTCTTTGATCAAAAATATCCACCCCTTTTGGAGGCATAAACTTAAATGATGAATCTGGCAAAGAAATATTCATTTCAATGTTTTCAAAAAAAATGGATATAGATTGCCCACTAGAATCCCATAATTTTATTGTGTGTATCAACATTTCCGAAATACTTATTTCAATTTTCGTAAAAAGGCTATCGTCTTTTTTCTGAAATAAAGTAATCAAGTAAAACCCATCATCATTAATCTTAGTTTGGATTTCATAAAAAACCTCTAGGTTATCGTTATTAATTAATATACTAGCTAAAGATGATTGATATTGATCCGTGTATGGAACAATTAATAACTGATTCAGGTTGGCATCGTAAATTGAAACACTTTCACCATCTACAATAATTTTTTTTATATTCGGACGCTGAAACTCCCACAAGATTTGCTCTGGTTTCTTTAACCAAATAAGACCTTCTGAATAATCAATAGCCTCTTTACTAGAACTATAAATTGTTTGCTTGAATTCAGCTTTAAGCGTGTTAATCCCACTCAAATAATCATTGATATTAAATGTATCATTGATAGCTCTAACTGAAAGATCAAAACCAAAAAAACCAACAAACATTACAGCAATGTATGCAGAATTTTTAAATTTTGGCATTTTAAATTAGTCTTCTGGTGGTGGTGGAGCTAGAATTTCTCTCTTACCATTTGATTCCAGAGGTCCGACTAACCCTACTTCTTCCATTTGTTCTATAATCCTTGCCGCCCGGTTATACCCTATTCTCAATCTCCTTTGGACAGATGAAATAGAAGCATTTCTTGATTCAGTGACAAGCTTCACTGCCTCGTCGTATAAAGGATCTGATTCGACATCATTCGAGCCTTCTCTTCCTGTTTTCGTATCAATACCTGGTACCTTGCCTCCTCTCCCAGAAGTCACTTCTTCAATATAAATCGGCTCTGAATGAGATTGAAGACTTTCGGATACTCTTTTGACTTCCTCGTCAGAAACAAAGGCTCCATGAACTCTGATCGGTGTCGATGAGCCTGGAGGAATATACAACATATCTCCATTGCCTAACAAACTTTCTGCTCCCATTTGATCTAGTATGGTTCTTGAATCAACTTTAGCAGAGACTTGAAAGGCAATTCTTGATGGTATATTCGCTTTGATCAACCCAGTAATAACATCAACAGATGGTCGCTGTGTTGCGATGATCATATGAATTCCAGCAGCCCTGGCTTTAGCTGCTAATCTGGTAATGAGTGCTTCCACTTTCTTGCCAACTGTCAACATCATATCAGCCAACTCATCAATAATGACGATGATGTAGGGCAATGGTTCTAAATTGGGGGCAGTTAGGCTATCTCCAGACCCGGATGGATTGTCTGGATCAAACAATGGATCGGTAATTGGTGTTCCTGCTTTTATTGATTCATTAATACGTTTGTTCATGCCCTTGAGATTTCTAACTTTTAGACTTGCCATCAGTTTATATCTTCTATCCATTTCGAGTACGCACCAGCGAAGAGCGTTGGCAGCTTTTTTCATATCAGTGACTACTGGACACATTAAATGGGGAATACCTTCGTAGATAGATAATTCCAGCATTTTCGGATCTATCATGATTAGCCGTATATCATTTTTTGTCGCTTTGTATAGTAAGCTTAAAACCATTGCATTAATTCCCACAGATTTACCTGAGCCTGTTGTCCCAGCAATCAAAAGATGGGGCATTTCCCCTAAATCGGCAATAATAGGATCACCAGATATATCTTTACCAAGTGCAATCGAGAGAGGAGATTTTAAGTCTTCAAACTTTGTTGACTTAAGAATCTCTCCCAAGACAACTAATTCTCTTTGATCATTAGGAACTTCGATTCCAATAACTGATTTACCTTCAATGACCTCAACAATTCTGACACTGGATACCGATAAGGATCGAGCAAGATCCTTGGATAAATTACTGATTTGACTCACTTTCACTCCAGGGGCAGGACTGACTTCGTATCGAGTGACAATCGGACCCGGTAAAACTTCCTCAACAGTTGCATCAATACCAAAATCTTTCAATTTAAGCTCTAAAAGTCTCGACATTGCTTCTATAGATTCCTCTGAAGTGCCAGTCTTTTTATCTGAAGCTGGATCTAACAGACTCAGTTCAGGTAACGTGTCCTCAGAACTTGATTCAAAAGGTTTTGTTTGTTTTTCTTGCGTTGCCTTCTTAACTTCATTCTCAACCTTAATTGGTTTTATAATTTTTGTTTTTTTCTTAAGAGTTTTTTTGGGTTTAATTTCCTGACTAATGACTTTCTCTTGATTCTGGTCTTTGATTAGAGTTGTCTTTTTAGCAGTGCGTTTCTTCTCGGTTATCCAGTGAAATACCGCACTAAATATTTTTCGTATAGAAGAAACGAATTGCTTGCATATTCCGATCAACTGTCGCATCAAATAAATCCATGAAAAACCAATAAAAATAGGTATAGAAGCCAACCATATCGCTGACAACAGTAAGGTTGTACCGATCATTCCAAGACCTTTAAGTAAAAATGAAGCGATAATTGAACCAACTATGCCTCCAGATTCTTCGGGCATCCAAGGAATGGCAAGATGGATGCTTGCTAAGCCGCAGGTTGACAGCAAGACAAACATAAAAGCTACAAACTTTATGAGAATGAGTGGTTGATAGGATTTATCTTGGTTTTTATTACCCATCAAGTTAAAACCGTATACGAAAAATAAGATGGGGAAACAATAGCTAGCCAATCCAACAAATGCGATAGTGAAACTAGAAAAATATGCACCAACAAGTCCCACATAGTTTGCTATTTCTCGGCTGGTTCCAGTAGTACTAAAACCTGGATCATCTGAATGATAGGTGATCAGTGAAATCAATAAAATAAGTGCAAAAGAAAATAAAGCAATGATGATGGATTCACGTAGAATGGAGCCCTTATTAAACAATTTTTTGATATTAATATTAGAAATAATTGCTTCCTTTTTTTAAAGATTTTTTAATAGGTAAAACTAATATAATAATGGAATTATATACTCATCATCGATACTCATTTGCAATATTATCATTGTTTATAGAAAATCTAATAAAACACTTTTAGTCATGAGAAAAAATAAACACAGTCGTTTAATCATATTAGGTGCGGGTCCAGCTGGTTATTCGGCTGCAATTTACGCAGCAAGAGCCAACTTAAATCCTGTTCTAATTACAGGATCGGAACCAGGTGGTCAACTAATGACAACGACTGATGTTGATAATTGGCCTGGTGATATTGAAGGATTATTAGGACCAACACTAATGGAAAGAATGCAAAAACATGCAGAGCGTTTTGAAACCGATATTATTTATGATCATATTGAAAAATCAGACTTATTAAAAAATCCTTTTGAGCTTTATGGTGCAGATACTAAATACACAAGCGATGCGGTCATTATCGCCACGGGATCAACTGCAAGATACCTAGGGCTTGACAGTGAAGAAAAATTCAAAGGAAAAGGAGTTTCTGCTTGTGCAACCTGTGATGGTTTTTTTTATAAAAATCAACATGTCGCTGTCATCGGTGGGGGCAATGTCGCTGTTGAGGAATCGTTGTACTTATCCAATATTGCTAAAACAGTGACCTTGATCCATAGGAGGGATGAATTGAGAGCAGAAAAAACACTGCAAATGAAACTTTTTAATAAAGCTGAAAACAATGGCAATGTAACAATAGTTTGGGATCATATCCTAGAAGAAGTTTTGGGTGATAAAAACGGTGTTAATCAGATCAAAATTAGCAGCACAATTAATCAAAAGCAAACAACATTACTCGATATTTCTGGGGTTTTTATTGCAATAGGCCATGATCCAAATACATCTATTTTTAAGAATCAAATTCATTTGGATGACTCCAATTATATTATCTTAGATAATCAATCCTCAAAGTTCAGTACACAAACTAACATCGATGGGGTTTTTGCTGCAGGGGATGTATCCGATCCCACATATAGGCAAGCAATAACTTCTGCAGGAAGTGGTTGTATGGCTGCGCTTGATGCAGAGAAATATCTGGATTTAATTGAATAATACAGATTAAAATAATACTTTCTTAAAGAGAATATTGATATGGCAAAAGAAGAAGCGATAGAAATGAGTGGGGTAGTAAAAGAAACACTTCCTAATACTATCTTTAGAGTTGAACTAGAAAATGGTCATATGATTACTGCACATATATCCGGCAAAATGAGGAAACATTATATCAGAATCTTAACCGGTGATAACGTGACAGTAGCAATGACTCCATATGACTTAACCAAGGGTAGAATAATCTTCAGAGAAAGCTAAAATCAGCTTGAATCATATTACTCTTTACTGTAATTTAGTGGCAAATTCTTAAGCATAGAATTACACCATCTATATGGACATATAATTGGAGAAAAATTTAATGAAATCCAAAAAAATATTTAAAACTTTTATTACATCAAGTGTTTTATTATTACTCTTAACCGGTTGTTACGGTGCATTACAGAATCAAATTGATGAAATGAAGGGTGACACTGAGAGAGCAGAAGAAGCTGCTGCACAAGCTGCACAAGCTGCTGACGAAGCTGCTGAAGCTGCTGACGAAGCTGCTGTAGCTGCTGTTGAAGCTGCGGAAGCTGCGGAAGCTGAAAAAGAAAAATCTGAAAGAATATTTGAAAGAGACTTGGGTAAAAAATAACCATATTTAAAGCGCTTTCCTTTTCGAATAAACAATCTAATCTAACCCTGATTCAGTTATACCAAACTGTATAATCATAGCTGGGATACCTGTTTTCTCGTCAAATATTGCCTTAACTCTAGTCCAATCAACTGTGGACTGTATGCCTTTGATAGACAGAAATTCCTTAACCATTGACTGGATATAATCGAAATTATTTCGCACATCATCTGTAGTAAGAGTTTCGTGAATTTCCAATAAAATTTCATTACCTAGTATTCCTATCTTAAATGGTTGGTCAGCAATTAATACTGGAGTATTGATCTTAGTTAAGGGAAAAATTAGTTTTATATCCTCTGGGAAAAGACGTATACAACCATGAGAAACTTGCATTCCTACACCATCTGGTTTATTGGTTCCATGGATAAAATACCCTCCGGGTATATCAATACGCATTGCCAATTTTCCCAAGGGGTTTTGAGGCCCGGGAGGAACTACAGGTGAAAGGTATTCTCCTCGCTGCTTGTATTCTTGTTGCACAGATTTTGGTGGATACCAACTAGGATTTTCCAATTTTAAATCGACCTTAGACTTTCCCAAAGGAGTGGTCCAGTCCATCCTCCCTATCCCAACTGGGAAAGTAATTAATTTCCCATTATTCATATAATACCCCCTATATTCAGGGAGATTAATGATAATCCCATCTTGGAAACTATGATTGGGAATGATGAATTTCTTAGGCAAACGAATTATGGTTCCCGCTCCAGGTAACCACTTATCAACAGATCTATTGGCGATTACAATTTCAGTAAATCCTAGATTATGAGCTCTCGCCAGATCAATCAAAGTGTCCTCATAAACAGCTATAATGGTCTCGTCCTGACCCACAATTTCGATATTTTCTTCGAGATCAAAAACGGAGGCTGCATGTGTGGTATTTAAACAATAAAATAGAAGAGTAAAATATAAGAAAGATTTTTCAAAATATTTCATAAGTTCTGTTTAGTTTGTGAGAACTGATTAAACTTGAAGGATCATTGTACCCCAAGTAAATCCCGCACCAAAACTCTGCATTAGAATTGTTTCTCCAGATTTAATCTTTCCTGAGTGAATACCATGATCAAGAGCCAGTGGAATAGATGCTGCAGAAGTGTTCCCGTGTTCTGATAGAGTTAAAATGACTTTCTTTATTGGTATATCCAGTCTACTAGCTACAGCTGCAATAATTCTTTTATTTGCTTGATGGGGTATATACCAATCAATATCATTAGGATCCATGTTTTGTTTTTCCATTGCATCCAGTGCAGTAGACTCAAGGGTTTTAACTGCTACTTTAAATACTTCATTACCTTTCATTTGTAAAAAATAATCATTTGGTTTTGATATTTCAGGTTTTTTTGAAACACCGTATGCCACAAATAATAGGTCCCCATATTTACCATTGGCTCCCAATTGAGAAAATAAAACTCCAGGTGTTTCTGAAGGTGCAACAATTACTGCCCCTGCTCCATCAGCAAATAAAACGCAAGTATTTCTATCACTCCAATCGGTTAATCGAGAAAGAGTTTCTGCTCCTACCACTAAAGCACACTTAGATTCCCCTGAGGATACGAATTTATCTGCAATATTCATTGCATAAATAAATCCACTACAAGCAGCTTCCACACTAAAAGCAGGTGCGTTCTTAATTCCTAGTTTTTCTTGAATAATTGTACCAACATTGGGAGTAGCAACATCAGGAGTACAGGTTCCTACAATTATTAAATCAATGTCTTCATTAGAAATCTTAGCCCTATTTATTGCGACTCTAGCTGCTTCGTAAGCCAAATCTGAGGTGGTTTGATTCTTTGTAGCGATCCGCCTTTGCTGAATACCGGTTCTTGATAGAATCCATTCGTTTGATGTATCTACCATTTGCTCAAGATCATGATTAGTGATCTTTTTTTCAGGGAGGTAACTACCAGTTGATATGATTTTTGAAAACATAAGAAACTCTAGTTTAGAAAGCTTCTTTCAACTTAAAAACGATTTCTTTTTGGACTTCTTCAATTGCAGTCACCAATGCATGCTGTATACCAGTGGGGTCAGAATTACCATGGCTTTTAACAACCACACCATTTAGTCCCAATAAGAGTGCACCGTTGTATCTCCTAGGATCTAGTTTTTCTTTCATTTTATTTAGTGCATTCTTTGAGAGCATGCCAGCAAATCTATTAAGTGTGGAAGTCTTAAATGAATCCATTAGAAATTTATCCATCAAGCTAAAACTTCCTTCCATGGTTTTGATTGCGACATTTCCACTAAATCCGTCACAAACTACAACATCAGCTTTATCTTCGACTAAATTATGGCCTTCAACATAACCAATAAAGTTGATTGAGCCGGAGCTCATTAACTTTGCTGCTTCTTTTACTACTTGATTACCTTTACTCGCTTCCACACCCATATTCAATAGACCTACCCGAGGTTGTTCAATCTCTCCAATCTCTCTGGAGATCACTGTGCCCATTAAAGCAAATTGGTAAAGCTGTTCTGGTGAACAACTAGAGTTGGCTCCCAAATCAAGAACGTAAGTGTGACCCTTAACTGTAGGCATAGAAGCCATTAAGGCAGGTCTTTTAATTGTTGGTATGGTTTTTAGTACATATTTAGAAATTGCCATCAGGGCTCCAGTGTTTCCGGAGCTAATACATGCTTGAGATACATCATTCTTAACAAGATCAATCGCAAGTCTCATGGATGATTGCTTTTTCTTTCGTAACACGACAACCGGCGAATCATTCATTAGGACGACCTCTTCCGCATGCAGGATTTGAAGGCGATCTATTGTTCTCCCTAAAGTTTGTTTTTCTATGATTTCTTGGTTGCCTACAAGAATGATTTTCACATCCTCTCTCAGAGCCAATAGATTTAGTGCAGCAGTAATTGAAGCTTCCGGATCTTTCTCCCCACTCATCACGTCGAGTGATAGTGTTATAAAATCATTCAAAACAAACCCTCTATTCTTGATCTTCCTCTATTGTTTCTTTCTGTTTAATGGTCATAACCTGTTTACCACGGTAAAAACCTTGTGGGCTAATATTGTGCCTAATATGGGTCTCCCCTGTGAGTTCGTCACTGGTTAGTGAAGGTTTCCTAGCTTTAATCTGAGACCTTCTCATATCTCGTCTAGATTTTGTTTTTCGCTTTTTCTGTACCGCCATGCCTAATTCCTTAAACCTGTTTAGATAAAATTAGTTCTTATTTTTTAATAATTTAGATAACCCTGCAAATGGTTTATTTTTCTTTTGATCGTCATTTGATTCATCACTCGCAGCTAAAAACATGCTTAAGGTATCGTTATTTTCACATAATGCAACTGTTTTATGCATCAAGGACATCGGAATCATTGACAAAATCTCATCTTCGACAATTTTCTCAATGGATACTCCATTATAATCCACAATAATACTATTGATGGCCGATTGTTTTGTTTTGACTGGACTAGAGTGATCTGCAATGGATAAATCAATCAATGTTTCTTTTTGCCACCCTACGGGGCCAAGACATCGAGAACATCGAAGCATGAGCAGTGAGAAAATTTTACCTTTGAGTTTCTGAGTATTGCTTTGATCTGTCAAAAATTCTAAATTTATTGATACGTGGTTTGCTTCTAAATCTCCATCGTTCAATATTAAGTTCGATAATCTTGAAAATTCAACTGCTGGGATTGTAAGATTCAAAACATAATTCTTTGATGCAAAATCGGAAAAGTCTTTGAGATTTAAATTCTTCTTAAACATGTTTCTAGTCTGGGTATACTGTCATTCTAATCGACTAAAATAATTCTTACTAGCTATCAATAATTTGTAAATGAATATTAATCCACGAAAAATTATCCTTGGATCGAGCTCAATTTATAGAACAACATTATTGTCAAAATACCTCCCTGATTTTATATCAATATCACCGAACATTGACGAATCTGAACGCCCAAATGAATCTGCTAATGACTTATCTTTAAGATTGGCATTGGAAAAAGCAATAAAAATTGCATCGAATAGACCCAAAGATATTGTTATTGGATCTGATCAAGTTGCAAGCTTTAAGAATGTCAATATTGGCAAACCAATGGACCGTAGTACTGCGTATAATCAGATGATTAAATTCTCAGGTAAGGATGTATCTTTCCATACTGGTGCAGTCATTATGATTAAAGAATTGGAAACAATGCTTTCACATGTAGATAAAACCATAATCAAATTCAAACCATTTGAGAAAAAAGAACTAGAGGATTATTTAAATAGCGAAAATCACTTCAATACCACAGCAGGAGTAAGAACCGAGTCATTCCCATTTCAAAACTTGGTTGATAAGATCGTGACAGAAGATAAAGAAGCAATTATTGGGCTGCCAATGATATGGTTAGTGAAACAAATAAAAAATCTTCAATCCTAATGAAACAAATAATGTTCTTCTCTGTGAGTCTATTCAGTCTATTGTGTCATTGACCTTAACTTATTTAAGAGATGGATTAATTTTGGATCCAGTTCAGATTTAAAACAATAATTTTCTTCATTATTGGTTAAGCCAGGGAATTGAATGGTCTCCGAGTGCAAAAATAACCGGTTTAAACCAAATTCTGAAACAATAGGATCAGGTTGAATACCATAACGATTGTCACCTGCTAAAGGAGTTTTCATATATTTTGCATGTGCCCGGATTTGATGTGTTTTTCCTGTTATTGGTTCAATTTTAAATAACGAAGAATTAGAGTATCTCTCAAGTAAAGCAAATTGTGTTTTAGCCTTCTTACCTTGATGATCAGGGACTGATAAGCGACCTTTCTCAAGAATTGTACTCACTTTTAAGGGTTGATCAACTTCATAATACTCATGATCAAATCTGCCTATCATTAATCCAATATAGGTTTTTTTAATCGTCCCTTCTCTAAAAAATTTATGTAATTTTCTAAGCTTAGATTTTTGTTTAGATATTAACAAACAGCCACTGGTTGCCCTATCCAGTCTATGAACCAATTCCAAGTTCTCCTTCAGATTATCTCTAAATGACCTTAGAAGCTCAATTAAACCAAAATTGATTCCACTGCCTCCATGAACTGCTAGACCAGAAGGTTTATTGACAACTAGAAAAGAATTGTTTTCAAAAATAATGGCATCCTTAAGCCAATTTAAATCATTCCTTTTAAACGAAATAGTTTGTTGTTTTTTGTAAAGATTAGGAGGAATTCTAATTTTATCATCGGTAAATATTCTATCTTTTGGTCGAGACCTTTTTGAATTCCTCCTCACCTCACCTTTTCTAATCATTCTATAAATCCTTGATTTAGGTACCCCTTTAAGGAATTTTATAAGATAGTTATCTAATCTCATACCCTCATCATCTTTGTGGACAGTGAGTTTGTTATTAGTATTTAAATTTCTTGCATTTTGCATGTCTTCGCGATGTTTTGAGTAATATTGGTGATAACTAAGCAACTTTGTTATAATCGCCACCGAAATAATAACTTAATTATTATAAATAAGATAAAACAATAGATTAAAGATAAATAATCTAAATAGGTCGTAGAGACCAAGAATTTTTAAACAAAGACAATTAGATAGAATTGAATCTTTGTTGGTTAAAAAAAAGTTTCACTATTCAAGCGGAAAAGACAATAAAAAAACTTCAGTACTTGGAATTAAATGGTACTGAATTACCAATTTAGACAGAATAATACCTATCTAGTTGCCTATATAAAGAGGTAACTATGAAAAGAATACTAATCAACGCAACACAAGAAGAAGAGTTGCGAGTGGCCATGGTTGATGGTCAGAGACTCTATGATTTCGATATAGAACTTAAATCGAAAGTTCAAAATAAAAATAATATCTACAAAGGTAAGATCAGTAGAATAGAACCAAGTTTGGATGCAATTTTTGTTGATTACGGGTCAGAAAGAAATGGTTTCCTCTCTCTCAGAGAAATCTCAAAAGAGTATTTTTTATCCAACCCTATTCCAGGTGAAAAGCAAGATATAAAAAAGCTTTTGAAAGAGGGTCAAGAGATAGTGGTACAAGTGACCAGAGAAGAACGTGGATCCAAAGGCGCTGCTTTAACTACTTATATCAGTCTAGCAGGTCGTTTCATTGTTTTAATGCCTAATAGCTCTAAAGGCGGAGGTGTCTCTAAAAAAATTACAGGTAAAGACAGAGACGATGTTCTTAAAAATCTCAATAGCCTTGAAATCCCTACAGATATGGGACTAATTATTAGAACAGCTGGTATAGAAAGATCAGAAATTGAACTGCAATGGGATCTGAAATATTTACTTGGAGTTTGGAATTCAATTAAGAAAGTCGCAGTCAAGGTTGAGTCACCGTCTTTAATTTTCCAAGAAAATAACTTAATCGTAAGAGCCATGAGAGATCATTTTGATGAGGATATAGGTGAAATTATTATCGATGATGAAAATACTTACAAAGACGCCAAAAAATACCTCAAACAAGTAACACCCAATAGCTTAAAGAAACTATCTCATTACAAAGAGGACACACCCTTGTTTACAAGATTTCAAATTGAGAATCAAATTGAGTCTGCGTATTCAAATAAAGTCAACTTATTATCGGGTGGCAGTATCGTTATTGACTACACAGAAGCATTGGTTGCAATTGATATCAACTCTGGAAAATCAACAAAGCAATCGGACATTGAATCCACCGCCTTGAAAACAAACTTAGAGGCTGCTGAAGAAATAGCAAGGCAATGTAAGCTAAGGGATTTGGGTGGTTTACTAGTTATTGATTTTATTGATATGAGGCAATATAAAAATAAAAAACAAGTAGAAAACACTCTTAGAAATGCTGTTAGGCAAGACAGAGCTAGAATATCGGTCGGAAACATATCTAGATTTGGATTGTTAGAGATGTCTAGACAGAGATTAAGGCCATCATTAGGAGAATCAGCATACAAAAATTGTCCGAAATGTAGTGGTATGGGCAAAGTAAGAAGCACTGAATCTCTGGCACTGTCAGTACTAAGACTGATTG
>CAXGBD010000040.1:0-11685 GCA_964008355.1 uncultured Gammaproteobacteria bacterium
CTGATTGTGTTTAGATTGTGGAGCTGGATTTTCCCATCAGTTTTTACTTCTACACTATTTGCTGCAGCAGAACTTGATGCTGCTCCCCCAATATGAAACGTCCTCATTGTTAGCTGTGTTCCTGGTTCGCCGATTGATTGGGCAGCTATGATTCCAACAGCTTCCCCTTTATTGACTATATTTCCTCTGGCAAGATCCCTTCCATAACATTGAGAACAAACACCATGTTTTGTTTCACATGTAACTGGGGATCTAACCTGGATTCTTTCTATGCCATGTAGTTCAAATAACTCTACATTTTTTTCATCAATTAGCTCTCCAACCTTAAGAATTTTTTTATTATCTTTATCTAATAACGGTTCAGCAATAATCCTGCCAAGGATTCTATCACCAAGTTTTTGAACAATTTCACCACCTTCAATAATTGCAGATATTATTATTCCCTGACTTGTTTCACAATCTTCCTCTGATACAACCAAATCTTGTGAGACATCAACTAATCTTCTTGTCAAGTACCCAGAATTAGCCGTTTTTAGTGCCGTATCAGCAAGACCCTTTCGAGCACCATGTGTTGATATAAAATACTGAAAAACATTTAAACCTTCTCTGAAGTTTGCTGTTATTGGTGTCTCAATAATTGAACCGTCGGGCTTTGCCATTAATCCTCTCATTCCTGCCAACTGTCTTATCTGTGCTGCAGAACCCCTAGCTCCAGAATCTGCCATCATGAATATTGAGTTAAAAGAAGGTTGCGTAAACTTTTCGCCAGCCTGATTTTCAACTTCTTCTGATCCAAGTGTATCCATCATAGCTTTTGAAATAAGCTCATTTGTTCTTGACCAAATATCAACCACTTTATTGTATCTTTCTCCTTGAGTAAGAAGCCCTGAAGAGAATTGGTTTTGAATATTTCTAACTTGTTCTTCTGCTGCACTGAGAATTTTATCTTTTAATTCTGGAACTACCATATCATCGAGTGAAATTGAAATTGCTGCTTGTGTAGCATGCTGAAAGCCCATATACATTAGCTTATCTGCAAATACGACTGCCGCTTTTAACCCAACGTCTCTGTAACATTTATTGATTAAACTAGAAATCTGCTTACTATCCATTGTTTTATTTATCAATGAGAACGGAAGTTCTTTTGGCACTATTGTTGAAAGTATTGCTCTTCCAACCGTTGTTTGAACTAATTCATAGTTTGCTTCTACTTCTTCTTTAGAATCATTATTTGTGGGTATCCTAACTTGAACTTTTGCATGTATGCCTACATGACCACTTTCGTGTGCTCTAATAAGCTCCGTTATGTCTGCATAGATTTGTCCTTCTCCCAAAGCATTAACTTTTTCTCTGGTCATATAATACAAACCCAAAACAATATCCTGAGATGGAACGATTATTGGTTCACCATTTGCTGGAGACAAAATATTATTAGAAGACATCATTAAAGCTCTAGATTCAACTTGAGCCTCAATTGATAATGGGACATGAACTGCCATTTGATCTCCATCAAAATCTGCGTTAAAAGCTTTACAAACCAATGGATGTAATTGGATAGCTTTTCCTTCTATAAGAACTGGTTCAAAAGCTTGAATACCTAACCTATGGAGAGTGGGGGCACGATTTAACAAGACTGGGTGTTCTCTTATAACGTTGTCGAGAATATCCCAAATTTCTGGCCCCTGAAGCTCTACAAGCTTCTTCGCTGCTTTGATTGTTGATGCTTCTCCTTGGTAGATAAGCTTACTAAAAACAAACGGTTTAAAGAGTTCAAGTGCCATCTTTTTTGGAATACCGCATTCATGCAGTTTCAACGTAGGCCCTACAACAATCACAGATCGTCCAGAATAGTCAACTCGCTTACCTAAGAGGTTTTGTCTGAACCTGCCTTGTTTGCCTTTAATCATATCAGCCAATGATTTTAATGGTCGCTTATTTGATCCAGTTATAGCTCTGCCCATTCTTCCATTATCAAGAAGAGCATCTACTGATTTTTGTAACATTCTTTTTTCATTACGAACAATAATTTCAGGAGCATTTAATTCCAATAATCTTTTAAGTCTGTTATTTCTATTGATTACCCTTCTATAAAGATCATTAAGATCAGATGTTGCAAATCTACCTCCATCTAACGGAACAAGTGGCCTCAGATCAGGCGGAAGAATTGGCAAATTTTTCAAAATCATCCATTCAGGTCTGTTTCCTGATTTTATTAATGATTCAACTAATTTTAATCTTTTAGAAAGGCGCTTAAGTTTAATTTGTGAAGCAGTAGCATTCATGTCTTCATGAATTTTTTGGAGTTGGTCTTGTAATTTAATATCTTTTAAGACTCCATGAATTGCTTCTGCTCCCATTTGAGCCTCAAAATCGTTGCCAAATTCCCCAAGTGCTTCGATATACTCTTCTTCAGAAAGTAATTGGCCCATTTCTAGCGTTGTCATTCCTGGCTCAACAACTAAATATGCTTCAAAATATAAAACCCTTTCAATTTCACGCAATGTCATATCTAAAAGTAAACCAACCCGAGAGGGAAGTGATTTTAAAAACCAAATGTGGGCTACTGGGCTGGCTAATTCTAGATGCCCCATGCGTTCTCTTCTAACCTTACTTTGAGTAACCTCTACGCCACACTTATCACAAACAACACCTCTGTGTTTTAGCCTTTTGTATTTACCACATAAACACTCATAATCTTTGACAGGTCCAAAAATTTTTGCACAAAATAAACCATCTCTTTCTGGTCTAAATGTTCGGTAATTAATAGTTTCTGGTTTTTTCACTTCACCGTATGACCACGATCTGATCATTTCTGGGGAAGCTAAACCTATTTTTATATAATCAAACTCTTCTGTCTGATTTTTCTGTTTGAAAAAATTTAATAGGTTTTTCATAGTGATAGCTCTCTGTTATTAGTCAGCAGAAGCCTTGGAATCTTCTACTAAATCAATATTCAGTCCTAATGACCTAATTTCTTTCATTAGGACATTAAACGACTCAGGCACATTTGTCTCAATCTCATTACTACCATCAATAATTTGCTTATACATTCTTGTTCTTCCTTGAACATCGTCTGATTTATAAGTAAGTAACTCACGTAATGTATGTGCAGCTCCATAAGCTTCAAGTGCCCATACTTCCATTTCACCAAATCTCTGCCCTCCAAACTGAGCTTTTCCTCCAAGCGGTTGCTGTGTTACGAGGCTATAAGGACCTGTTGATCTTGCGTGCATCTTGTCATCCACGAGATGGTTTAATTTGAGCATATACATATACCCTATGGTTACTGGTCTGTCATATTCAACGCCTGTTCTGCCATCTATCAATGTAGTTTGCCCCGAAGAAGGAAGCTCTGATAATTCAAGTAAATTTTTTATTTCAGTTTCATGAGCTCCATCGAAAACAGGAGTAGCCATGGGTATACCATTTTTTAAATTTTCTGCTAATTCTAAAATTTCTTGATTCGATAATTGAGACAAGCTGACTTTCCTGCCTGGTGCTGTTGTATTGTATACTTTATTCAGATAGCTCTTGATTGTTGCAACTTTGTTTTTCTTATTCTCCTTTAAAAGTTTATCAAGCTTTAAGCCTAATTCTTTTGCAGCCCATCCTAAATGAGTCTCTAAGACTTGACCGACATTCATTCTAGAAGGAACTCCTAAAGGACTTAACAGAATATCAATTGGTGTTCCATCCTCCATATAAGGCATATCTTCCACAGGAACTACTCTTGAGATGACACCTTTATTACCATGTCTTCCAGCAATTTTGTCACCTGGTTGTATTCTTCTTTTTACAGCTAGAAAAACCTTAACCATTTTTAAGACGCCTGGCGACAAATCATCTGGGGCTTCTATCTTTTTCCTTGCTATTTCTAATTTGTCTTGAAAATTGTTGTCAAGAAGCTTTAGTCGTTGATAGTAACTCTCCAGTTCCGAATTCTGATGTTTATCTTTTAATTTAATTGTGAACCATTGCTCTCGACTTATCTGTGCTAGAAAATCTTTAGTTATTTTATTATTCGATTTTTTCCTACCAACCTTAACTACAGTTTTATTTAAAAGAATTTTTTCGATACGGTTGTAAATATCGTCTTCTACAATTCTCTGTTGATCATTTAAGTCTTTTCTAACTGCATCTAACTCAGCGTCTTCAATTGCATTAGATCTATCATCTTTTTCAACACCTTCTCTTGAAAAAACCCTTACATCAATAACTGTCCCATCCATACCAGAAGGAACCCTAAGTGAAGTATCTTTTACATCGCTAGCTTTCTCTCCAAAAATGGCTCTTAGTAGTTTTTCTTCTGGTGTCAGTTGTGATTCACCTTTTGGTGTAATTTTGCCAACTAGAATATCTCCGGCAACTACTTCTGCACCGATGTAAGCTATTCCTGACTCATCTAGTTTTCTTAAACCAGCATCTCCAATATTAGGAATATCAGCTGTGATTTCTTCTGATCCTAATTTCGTATCTCTTGCAATGCATTGCAATTCTTCAATATGGACTGTTGTAAACCTATCCTCTTGAACCACTTTTTCAGAAATAAGAATTGAGTCTTCATAATTAAATCCATTCCACGGCATAAATGCCACCAGCATATTTTGACCAATCGCTAATTCACCTAAACTGGTAGAAGCGCCATCAGCAATAACATCACCATGGCTGATTAAGTCTCCTGCTTTGACCAATGGCCTCTGGTTAATACATGTATTTTGATTGGATCTTGCATATTTTGTTAGATTATAAATATCAACTCCTGATTCTCCAGACTGAGTTTCAACATCATTCACAGCAACAACCACCCTAGACGCATCAACAGAATCAATGATGCCTCCTCGTTTTGCAACCAAAGTAACTCCGGAATCGGTAGCAACAATTCTTTCCATCCCAGTTCCAACAAGAGGCGTTTCAGCTAATATTGTTGGCACCGCTTGTCTTTGCATATTGGAACCCATTAATGCACGGTTAGCATCATCATGTTCAAGGAATGGTATAAGAGAAGCTGCGATTGAAACAATTTGCCTTGGTGACACATCCATAAACTGAACTTTATCAGCAGACATCAAAGTAAATTCATTATTGTATCTAACAGCAATGAGATCTCCTGTCAGTTGATTCTTTTCATCAATCTCAGCATTTGCTTGGGCGATAACATATTGCCCTTCGTCAATTGCAGATAGATAACTAATTTTTTTAGTTACCTTACCTTTAACTACTTTTCTATAAGGTGTTTCTAAAAATCCAAATTTGTTAACTCTTGCATAAATTGCCAATGAATTGATTAAACCAATATTAGGGCCTTCAGGTGTTTCGATGGGACACACTCTACCATAATGAGTAGGATGAACATCTCTCACCTCAAAGCCTGCTCTCTCTCGAGTTAATCCTCCAGGGCCTAAAGCTGAAATTCGTCTTTTGTGTGAGACTTCAGAAAGTGGGTTATTCTGATCCATAAATTGAGACAACTGACTTGATCCGAAGAATTCTTTTATTGCAGCTGAAACTGGCTTAGAATTGATCAAATCTCTTGGCATCAGTTCTTCTGTCTCAACTAACGAAAGTCGGTCTTTCACAGCTCTTTCAACCCTAACTAAGCCGACTCGAAATGCATTTTCAGTCATTTCCCCAACTGTTCTTATCCTTCTATTTCCAAGGTGGTCAATGTCATCAACAGTATCTTTACCATTTCTTATATTGATCAATGTTTTCAATACATCAATAATGTCTTCGTTATTCAAAGAATTATTGCCAAGATCTGATTTTCTGCCTATTCTTCGATTGAACTTCATTCTTCCAACTTCAGATAGATCATATCGATCCTCATTAAAAAAGAGATTCTGAAATAGATTTTCTGATGCCTCCTTAGTCGGAGGTTCACCTGGTCTCATCATCCTATAAATTTCCGTTAATGCTTCCTGTTTTGTGGAAGATGGATCAATTCTCATTGAATTTGATATGTAGTCACCATGATCTAAATCGTTAATATGGATTGTTTCTATTGCTTTTACTCCATTTTCAATAAGGATATTTATTTTCTCGATAGATAATATTTCATTAGTAAGCGCTAGTAACTCACCCGTTGTGGGCTCGACTACATCATGAGCAATCACCTTGCCTTCAAGATGATCAACAGGAACAGTTAGAAATTTATTTTTTTTGCTCAACTCCTCTAACCGTCTTAAATGCCCTCCATTGATCCGCTGCCCTTTCTTGATAATGACTTTTCTTCCAATTTTAATATCAAAATCTGCAGTAATACCTTTGAAGTGATCTGGCTTGAAGTGTAGTTTTATTTCTTTTTTAGAAAGACTGAATTTGTCCTTTTCAAAGAAAATATCTAGGATTTCTTCATTCGACAAGCCTAGAGCATGAAGCATGATCGTTACAGATATTTTTCTTCTTCGGTCAATTCTTGCAAAAATTGCATCTTTCGCATCGAATTCAAAATCTAACCACGAACCCCTATAAGGAATAATGCGAGCAGAGAATAGAAGTTTTCCTGAGCTTTGAACTCCTTTATCATGATCAAAAAATACACCTGGTGATCTATGTAACTGTGAAACAATGACCCTATCCGTTCCATTAATAACGAATGTTCCATAGTCAGTCATTAAAGGAATCTCACCAAAATAAACATCAGATGTATCTCCTGATTCTTTGATGTTTTTTACTTCCTTGACCGTTTCTTCACCCGTTTCCTTGTTATATGTAATTAGTTTTGTTTTCACTCTGATCGGTGAAGCATAGGATAAACCTCTAAGTTGACATTCTTTAACGCTAAATCCAGGATCATCCAATCTATAACTAACAAATTCTAATCGTGCATTCTTTGAAAAACTCTCAATTGGGAAGAGTGTATTAAAGGCTGCTTCTAAACCTAAATTTTTTCTTTTTGCTGGGTCGACATTTCGTTGTAAAAATTTATTGTAGGATGCTAACTGTATTGACAGTAAATCAGGTACATCTAGTACTGATTGTTGTTTTCCAAAATCTTTTCTAATTCGTTTTTTTTCAGTAAATGAATATGCCATACGTCTGATTGTTTTAATAATGTTCAAGCAACAGCAAACCTGCCCGTTTGCTGAGCCTCAATTGTTTGTTATACAAAATACATGCAGAATAAATGAGCTAGTACGATCTACTTAAGCTCTACAGCAGCTCCTGACTCTTCTAACTGCTTCTTCATCTCTTCTGCTTCACCCTTTGATACTGCCTCTTTTACGGTAACAGGCGCACTTTCAACCATATCCTTTGCATCTTTAAGCCCAAGTGCTGTAATTGCTCTTACAGCCTTGATAACAGCAATTTTATTATCCCCCATGTTTTGAAGGATGAGATCAAATTCTGTTTGTTCATCTCCTTGCTCATCAGATTCTGAAGCGTCTGCAGAAACTGCCGCTACAGCAATCGGCGCTGATGCACTGACGCCAAATTTTTCTTCCATTTCTGAAATCAAATCTACAAGGTCCATCACAGACATTTGTGAAATTGCTTCTAGAATTTCATCTTTTGATGTTACGGTACTTTTAGTCATTATTTTCTCCTCGAATCAACCCAAAAAAGACGGGCATTTTATATAAAAAAAACTTATTAGGAAACCTCTTCTTGATTTTCTTTAATAGCAAGTATCAATCTTGCTAGCTTAATCGGTACTTCATTTAGTGTTCTAAGTGCTTTCTCGATGGGTGCTTTCATGAGACCAGCTATTATAGAATAGGCTTCATCTCTTGTAGGTAATCTTGCAATTCTATCCAGATCTGAAGAAGGGTATGCATCACCATCTATAGCTAAACCAACTGTTTTCAGATGTTCATAATCTTTACCAAAATCTTTGAATAACCTTGCAGGTGAAGCTAAATCATCTGCAGAGAGGGCAATCATTATTGGTCCTTGCAATGCCTGAGTCAAACATTCAAAATCTGTACCTGTCAGTGCTTGTTTGCTTAAGCTATTTTTGACCACTTTAAGATAAACGCCCGATTCTCTTGCTTTTGTGCGCAATTCTGTAATTTCAGCAACATTAAGGCCTTTGTATTCTGCAATGGCAGCTGACACTGATGAAGAAGCCATTGAATTTAGCTCTTCAACGACTGCTTTTTTTTGCTCTATTCTTAAAGGCATAATTAATTCCTAATACTATTAGATAGTGCTTTGGTCGATGATAATTCCAGGACCCATTGTTGATGAAACAGTTACTTTTTTGATGAATGTGCCTTTGGCTGAGGATGGTTTATTTTTTATAATTGCATCTAATAAAGATTTTAAATTCTCTTTTATAGATTGTTCAGAAAATTCTATTTTCCCTATTGAACAATGAACGACTCCACCTTTGTCGCTTCTAAATCTTACCTGCCCAGCTTTTGCATGATTGACCGCGTCTTCCAGATTCTTTGTTACTGTTCCATCTTTAGGGTTGGGCATCATCCCTTTGGGTCCTAGTATTTGTCCTAGTGGTCCAACTACTCTCATTGAATCTGGTGTTGCTATGACCATGTCAAATTCACAAAAGCCTGTTTTAATTTTCTCAGCTAAATCCTCAAAACCAACCTCATCAGCTCCTGCATTTCTTGCTGTATCTGCATCTTCTCCTTGTGCAAAAACAATAACTCTTAACAATTTTCCAGTACCATTTGGCAAAACTGTGGATCCTCTCACATTTTGATCTGACTTTTTAGAATCTATACCTAAATTAATTGCAATATCTATTGTTTCTTGAAATTTAGCATTCCCAGTTTTTTTCAAAAGAGCAATGGCTTGATCAATACTATAATGTTGTTCAGAGCTTACTGATTCTTGATTCGCTGTGGTTCTTTTTGAAAGGCGATTCATGATTAACCTTCAACCTCCAAACCCATGCTTCTGGCTGTGCCAGCTATAGTCTTTACTGCCCCCTCTAGATCAATGGCATTGAGATCAGGGTTTTTTATTTCAGCTATTTTCTCTAATTGCTTTTTTGTAACTTTGCCAACTTTATTTATATTCGGTTCCCCACTGCCCTTTGGAACTCCAGCAGCTTTTCTTAATAACGTCGAAGCAAGAGGAGTTTTTGTAATAAAACTATAACTTTTATCACCATAAACACTAATCACTACAGGAATTAATACTCCTGGTTCTTTATCAGCAGTTTTTGCATTAAAAGCGTTACAAAATTCCATGATATTGAGTCCAGCTTGTCCTAAAGCAGGGCCAACAGGGGGGCTTGGATTAGCTTGACCTGCTGGTATCTGTAGTTTTACCACATTGTCTATTTTTTTCTTTTTTCTAGCCATTTCTCTATACGTTATATATCAGTGATTTCTTATGGTTAATATTAAGATTTTTCTACCTGACTAAAGTTCAATTCAACAGGAGTAGGTCTTCCCAAAATCTGAACAGCTACGCTCAGCTTATCTTTTTGATAATTGACTTTCTCAACAACACCATTGAAATCATTAAAAGGTCCATCAATAACCCTAACCACTTCCCCAGGTAGGTACTGAGTTTTGGGCCTGGGAGCATCGGCAGAATGCTCAGCTTTATTTAATATAGCCAGTGCCTCAATTTCAGGTATTGGCGATGGCTTTTCACTAGTTCCTCCAATAAAGCTCATCACGTTAGGAATGGACTTCACAAAATGCCATGTTTCTTCATTCATATTCATATTAATGAGTAGATAACCAGGGAAATATTTTCTTTCAGTAGTTTTCTTCTTCCCTCTTTTCATTTCAACAATCTCTTCTGTTGGAACAGTCACATCTGCAAATTGGTCAGCAAGCCCTATGTGCTCACTTCTTTCCAGAATCATTTTTTGTACTTTTTTCTCATAATTTGAGAAGACCTGTAAAACGTACCACTGATATTCCATTCTGATGCCTCTTTTAATTAATCTGTTAAGAAGTGACAGAAGTTGTAATAAAAAGCAGTAAAAAGTCTAAGAGCCAAAAGAAAATCCCTAATACTAAAATAAAGACAAACACTGTCAAAGTCGTCTGGATTGTTTCTGGTCTTGTCGGCCAAATAACTTTTCTAATTTCAACACGTGAACCTTGAAAAAAATTCCACAATCTTTTTCCCTGCGTGGTCTGGTAGAAAATAGTTAAGGCAACAGGAATTGAGGCTAGTATCATCAAAACTCTTAGAAAAATTGCAGCCTGAACAAAGTAATAATAAGCAACAATACCTGCCAGAAGTACCAACACTGAAATAATTAGCTTAATGGTATCAAGCGTAGCCGATTGTTGTTGTTTTACATTTTCATTCATTGCATTAATCCAATGGTTCTAAGTCTGGCAGGCCAGGAGGGACTCGAACCCCCAACCTGCGGTTTTGGAGACCGCCACTCTACCAGTTGAGCTACTGGCCTTTAATTAGTTTTACTCAATTATCTTTGTAACCACACCAGACCCAACAGTTCTTCCACCTTCACGAATAGAGAAGCGAACCTGTTCTTCCATGGCTATTGGTGCGATCAACTCAACAATTATATGAGCATCGTCACCTGGCATAACCATTTCTGTTCCTTCTACAAGGGTGACAGCACCTGTTACATCCGTTGTTCGGAAATAAAACTGAGGACGATAACCATTAAAGAAAGGTTTGTGTCTTCCGCCTTCCTCTTTCGTAAGGGCGTAAATATCGGCTTCAAATTTTGTATGAGGCGTAATACTACCTGGTTTAGCAAGAACTTGTCCACGTTCAACATCTTCTCGTTTTGTTCCCCGTAGAAGCACTCCAACATTATCTCCAGCTTGTCCTTGATCAAGTAATTTTCTAAACATTTCTACTCCAGTACAAATTGTTTTCTGAGTGTCTTTAATTCCAACAATTTCTACCCCATCATTGACATTGACGATTCCTCTTTCCACACGGCCTGTAACCACAGTTCCTCTTCCTGATATGGAAAAAACATCTTCTATAGGCATTAAGAAATCACCGTCAATAGCTCTTTCAGGTTCAGGAAAGTATTCGTCCATAGTAGCCACTAACTTTTCAACAGCCACAACACCCACATCACCAGTATCACCTTCTAGAGCTTTGAGCGCACTTCCAGTAATGATTGGAATGTCATCACCAGGAAAATCGTATTCAGAGAGTAATTCCCTGAGTTCCATTTCTACTAGTTCAACCAATTCTGCATCATCTACTTGGTCTGCTTTATTAAGGAAGACGACAATATTAGGAACACCTACATTTCTCGCTAACAAAATATGTTCTCTGGTTTGTGGCATTGGTCCATCAGCTGCGGAAACCACCAAAATTGCACCGTCCATTTGTGCGGCACCGGTGATCATATTCTTAACATAATCAGCATGTCCAGGACAATCAACATGAGCATAATGTCTAGCATCAGACTCATATTCAACATGCGCAGTGGCTATAGTAATGCCTCTCTCACGTTCTTCCGGAGCATTGTCTATGTCATCAAATGCAGAAACATCTCCACCAAATTTATCGGCCATAATTTTAGTCAATGCAGCAGTCAAAGTAGTTTTACCATGATCAACATGACCAATAGTTCCTACATTGATATGCGGTTTATTTCGTTCAAATTTTTCTTTAGCCATAACTTTTTTTCTCCATACTAAATTACTAAATTAATTATTTTAATTGATATGATAAATAATGAAAACTTCCTGAGCCCACAACCGGAGTTGAACCGGTGACCTCTTCCTTACCAAGGAAGTGCTCTACCACCTGAGCTAT
>CAXGBD010000041.1:0-11634 GCA_964008355.1 uncultured Gammaproteobacteria bacterium
GATAATAAGTCCAATAACGACATCCATGGGACTGGTCACGGCTCTCAATCTAGGGTTTGTATAGCGACGTATTAAAAGCACTGTCATGGCAACCGTTACTACCGCCCCGAAAGTGAAGGCAAGGCCTTCGTGTACAATAAGACGCGTGGGGTCACTATTCCAAAGCAAGACATTTTCAGGGAAGAGGAAAATTGCGAGATGGCCCACAGCCAGCATAATGATTCCTATGTGAAAGGGTGTAGTGCCCCAGAAACCCACATTGTTTTCTAGAAACTGTGCTGATAGGCTTGAAATGCTGTACCCTTCTTGTGTGTAGCGGTAAATAGTACCCACCAAGAGCACCACAATTGACACATACGGGTAGGCAATAAATAAGACAGAATCTAGGGTAATCATTGCATTAGTTCTCCATTAGTCGTTCCTTTCTTAAAAGCCTTCGAGCCTGCTTCCAGTTCATTTTCTTGGGTGATATTTATTAGAAAATCACTCGTCTCTGGGAAGGTTTCAGCGATAGGAAAATCTTTTTTCAAAACCTCAAACAATGCTATTAAGGGGTATTGGTAAAGGGTATTGGTAGCGAGCAGCTTCGAGGGTGATTCGATTAAAGTTTTATAATGTTTCTCATATGCTTGATGCTTTTGTGTGATACGACCATCATCAAACTCAGCAATCATTTGATGCAACGCGGGGGCTAGAATTTCATCAATCATATCTATGAGAAGATCTCCATCTTCTAATACTGCTATTAGTTTTAATACATTGGGTAAATGATCAGCCAACTCGTGTCCACAATCCACATGATGCTGAATATGTTCTCGGTTGAGGTGTGATAGAAGCTGTCCTCTCTTATAATCATCTCCAAAAAGAACATAACCAATATCCAAGGTTGTTATAGCCTGCACATCAAAAGATCGGGTATAGATTTCTTGCATCATTCGCAGATCATGTTCTGGTAAAAGTTTGATGAATTGATCAAGTGAAAAGATGGCTCCAGGATAGGCATCTTCTAACTGAGAACGTACGGTTCTAACCTTTTCCGGGTATCCCTCTTGTGGGTATTCAAAAAGATTTGCTAGAATCGAATAATGTGTTTTTGTTGACATACTATGCTCCTCTATTTGTTGAACCTTCCTTGAAACCAAAGCCGGTACTACCTTTTCGGTCACCCGTATTTTCTATCATTTCAATTGCTTCTTCTCGATGTGCAGGAGGAATTACAAATCTATCATTGAATTTTGCAAGTGAAGTTAAGTAGTAGATTGCATCTGCCATAGCGGCTGTAAGGTCGACATCATTCAATGCCTCGTTAGCTCTTTCTTCTGATATATCACCAACGGTTTTCCAACGGCGATAAATTCTAACAGCCATCAGTTTTTTCACTCTATTTTTCACTTTCTCTGTATCACCTGCACTGAATAGGTTGGCTAGGTATTGCATAGGAAATCGAGAATCTTCAATCGTTCCCCAAAGTTCTTTAGTGCTAGTATCATATAGCCATTCATCATCCCATTGCTTTGCAACATCATTCAGTTTTTGGCCACTTTGTTGCTTGCCAAGTGAGGCCATGACGGGAAGGAGAGGGGGGACATAGAATAACATTGGCAATGTACGAAATTCTGGATGCAGAGGCAGCGCCATTCCCCACTCCTTAACAAATTTGTAAATGGGTGATTGTTGAGCAGCTTTGATGGTTGAATTAGCAACCCCATTTTGTTTTGCCTGCTCAATGACCTCAGGATCAAAGGGATCCATAAGCATATCCATTTGTTGATCAACGAGTTCAGTTTCATCAACCGATGCCACATCGGGTAGTCGATCAGCATCATATAAGAGAACTCCTAGATATCGAATACGACCCACACAGCTGTGCATGCATGCTGGCGCATGACCAGCTTCAATTCTTGGGTAACACAGAATACATTTTTCTGATTTACCTGTTTGCCAGTTATAGTAAGTTTTCTTATATGGACAACCCGTTACACACATACGCCAACCACGACAAACACTTTGATTGATCAGTACCACCCCATCTTCACCTCTTTTATAGATTGCACCTGATGGACATGCGGCCACACAGGCAGGGTTCAGGCAATGGTTACAAATTCTCGGTAGGTAGAAAAAAGCCATACGTTCCAGTTGAAACATGGCTTGTTGTTCTTCGGGAGATAAGCTTTCTAAATTAGGATCGTTTCTTGCATAATCAGGTGTTCCACTAAGGTCATCATCCCAATTAGGTCCCATTTTGATGTCCATGGGTTTACCGGTGATCAGCGATACCGGTCGTGCGGTTGGCTGGTCATCATCAGCCGGAGATTCAATCAGATCAAGGTATTTATAAGTAAATGGTTCGTAATAATCATCGATGACAGGTAGGTTCGGATTATGAAAAATGTTGGTGATGCCTTTATATTTTCCTGCACCTTTCAGCGTTATGCTATTTCCTTTCTTCTCCCAGCCACCTTTATAGATATCTTGATTTTCCCATTTCCCTGGATAACCTGTTCCGGGTTTTGTTTCAACATTATTCCACCACATGTATTCTGCACCTTTACGATCACTCCAGATGTTCTTACAAGCGATAGAACATGTGTGACAACCGATGCACTTATCCAAGTGGAATACCATTGAAATTTGTGAGCGTATATCCATGCCTTTCATAACCTCCTTAAAATATAACTTTTTCCATTTTCTTCACCGTAACATGGGTGTCCCTGTTCGGAGCAATCGGTCCCCAGTAGTTAAAGTGATAGCTGAATTGACCATAACCACCCGATAGGTAGTTAGGTTTCAAGTGAATCCGTGTGACACTGTTGTGACCTCCAGCGCGCCTGTTACCGCGAATTTGTGATTTGGGAATGCCAGTAGTTCTTTCTGGGACGTGATAGACAATGCAGACACCACGAGGAATTCTTGCACTGACGACCGCTCGGGTACAATAGACGCCGTGGTCGTTATATACCTCCACCCAATCATTATCTTTGATGTTGAGTTTTGCTGCATCGGTTTCGCTGAGCCAGCAGGGCTCACAACCACGCGATAGAGTCAACATCCTTAGATTTTCCATATATGTGGAATGGATGTGCCACTTGCCGTGAGGTGTTAAATAATTGAGCACCAGAGCATCACCATCTTTTAAGGTTTGTTCTAGATCACCATACGCCTCCGGTTTGGGTGACGGTTTATAGGTTGGCAAGTTCTCGCCGTAGGCGATGTACAATTCATGATCTAAGTAGAAATGTTGTCTTCCCGTCAAAGTTCTCCACGGCACCAGTTTTTCAGTATTGTAGGTGTAAGGGGCGTAAGCTCGACCATGATTCATGAGACCAGACCATAGAGGGGATGTATTATAGCGTCTTGGCTGGGCTTGCAGATCTGCATAGGTCATACGAACATCTTTACTGCCTTCTGCCAAATCAACCAGGTCAAGACCAGTTTTTTTCTCCATGGTTTCATAAGCTCTAACGGTCAGTTCGCCGTTGGTCAAGGAAGAGAGATGCAATACCGCGTTGGCTGCCCATTCATCTTCTTCAATCGAAGGAAAGGTTTCTCCATCCAGCTCTCGTACCGGAAAATGGTTGGATTGAACCATTTCATCATACTCTCCCTCACAGGTGTAGTGGTTGCCATGTGCGCCCAAGCCACTTGTCTTAATGCCGTCACCCAAGGTGATAAATTTTTCATAAATTTGTGTGTAGTCCCGATCAACAACAGCAAGTTTATGCATTGTTTTTCCAGGTATTGGCTCACATTCATCTTTATACCAGTCTTTAATCTCTGGTTGTGAAATCTCATCTGCCGTGTCATGTGCCAGTGGGAGGGTCACGATGTCTTTACGTGGTTCACTGAAATACTCTTTTGCCATTTCACTGGTTGCTTTGGCAAGACATTTAAAGATATCCCAGTCAGTCTTAGACTCCCAAACTGGTGCAATGGCTTGTGAGAGTGGATGGATAAAAGAATGCAAATCAGTGCTATTAAGATCGGCTTTTTCATACCAAGAAGCGGCGGGTAGTACTATGTCTGAATACAAGGCAGAAGAGTCCATGCGGAAGTTTAGATCCACCACCAGATCCATTTTGCCAACAGGTGCTACATCATGCCATTTGACTTCTTTTGTATGGTCTGCTGAATCTTGTGCGATGCCGTTAGAATGTGTCCCAAGGTAATGCTTTAGGGCATACTCATGACCCTTCATGCTCCCAACGATGGCATTACCACGCCATATGTACCAGACTCTTGGATGATTTTCAGGTGCTTCGGGGTCACTGACAGAGTAGTTGATTTCACGTGATTTTAGTTTTTCAAGAATAGCATTTGAGATCTCTTTATCCGAAGATGCCCCTTCATTAACTGCTTGGTCGCAAAGATCCAGAGTATTTTGTTTAAACTGTGGATAGAAAGGCATCCAGCCATTGCGAACTGACTTGAAGATTGTATCGGCTGTGTGATTTCTTGTTAATTCATTATCAGGAACCGTATTGTATCTGGAGTACTGGCCATCGTATCGATACTGACAGGTATTGATGTAATGCCAAAGTGGTGCTTGTTGCAGTCTGGGAGCTATCTTCCAATCTTTAGCAAAGGCAAGACCGCTCCATGAATCCATGGGGGCCAGTTTTTCCTGACCGACATAGTGATTCAATCCGCCGCCATTACGTCCAACGCAACCACTCAGCATTAGTGCCATGGCTCCTGCGCGATACATCAGGTTGGCGTGGTACCAATGGTTGATGCCTGCACCGATGATGATCATGCATTTGCCCTCAGTGATATTTGCTGTGTTGGCCCATTCTCTTGCAAATTGCAACACAGTTTTAGCATCAACACCTGTAAAGACTTCTTGCCAAGCAGGTGTATAGGCAGCATCTCTGTTGCTATAGTCCTCTGGATAATTTCCATCTAAACCTCGACCAACCCCATATTGAGCCATGGTTAAATCATAAACAGTAGTGACAGGAATTGTTCCGGAGTCAGTTTCAACGTATCTGATTGGAACGCCTCTAAGGCTTTTTGAATCTAAACCCCATTCGATAAATTCGGTTTGGATAACTTCATCGTGTTTGGATAAAAAAGAGAGTGTTGGATCATAAGTTTCATTGTTGATAGAGTTTTCAAACTTCATGTTCCAGTGGCCCTGTTCTTCATCCCACCGGTGACCCATAGATCCTTTTGGAACAACATATTCTCCACTTTCTTCATCAACACTGACAAATTTCCATTCCCCATTAGGAAGATCCTTGTTGCCTGGTAATTCATTGGCTCGAAGCATACGACCTGGGCGGTAATTTTCGCCTTCCTGTTCCAGTTTCACTAACATTGGACTGTCGGTATAGCGTTTGACATAGTCAATAAAATAAGGGGTCTGCTGTTCGTGGTGAAATTCTTTGAGAATCACATGTGAGACGGCCATCCAAAAAGCACCATCACTGCCTGCATGTAATGGTACCCACTGATCTGCGTATTTACAGACTTGGGAAAAATCAGGAGAAAAAACTACAGCTTTGGTGCCGTTGTGTCTTGATTCTGCAAAAAAGTGGCAATCCGGGGTCCGGGTCATATTGAGACATGCCCCCATGTCTGCAATCATCTTGGCGTTATACCAGTCTGCACTTTCACAAACATCCGTCTGTTCGCCCCAGATTTCTGGAAATGCCGTCGGTAAGTCACAATACCAATCGTAGAAACTTAAATTGACTCCACCAAAGAGCTGTAGGAAACGACTCCCAGCCGCGTAGCTTAGCATTGACATTGCAGGGATTGGTGAAAAGCCTATGACACGATCGGGACCATGTTCTTTAGCAGTGTAGATATTCGCCACTGCCATAATTTCCAATACTTCGTCCCAATGCACACGCCGGAATCCGCCTTTACCTCTGGCATTTTGGTATTTTTTACGCTTCTCCGGATTAGCTTGCAAAGCTGCCCAGGCTTCCAGTGGATTGTCTGTTTTAGCTTTTTCTTCACGATAGGCATCGATCAGAGAACTTCTGATCAATGGGTATTTGATCCGAATTGGACTGTATAAATACCAAGAGAACGATATCCCACGTTGACATCCTCTGGGTTCGTAAGGGGGGAGCTGGTCTTCCAGCAATGGGTAATCTAGTTGTTGAGTTTCCCACACTACAACACCATCTTTGACGTGAATTTGCCAAGAACAGCCACCAGTGCAGTTGACTCCATGGGTGCTCCTGACAACTCGATCATGTTGAAAACGGTTTCGATAAAACTCTTCCCACTGTCTGGTTTTAGGTGCAACGATATCTTTGATCCAACTCATTCTTAATCCTTATAATTATTCTTTGTTGTTCTTACTCACTCTGATTTAACCTGCCTGTCATAAATGGCCTGATTTACTGACCCTCTTGCACGCCCTCGCCACAACAAGCCACACAGGACAAAGATGATGAAGCTACCCACTATCCCGCTGATTAATAGCCCAAGACCATAATCTCTAGGCTGTTTTAAAGCTCCTTTACTGTCGGCGTCTTGGAGGAAGGCAATCAGTGCAGCAGTTTCTGGTTCGGTTAATGGATGGTGCTCATAGGCAGCTTGCATGACAGGATAGGGAGCCTGACCTAGAATGGCTTTAACCCCTGCTTTACCCATTCTGGAAAATACCGTTGTAAGATCTTTGGCAAGAATACCTCCACCAATAACAGCGTCATTCTTGACATCATGGCAAGAATTGCATGCTGCTCCATCTTCGGAAAATCTTTCAGTACCTTGAAATAAATCTTTACCTAGACTGATTTGCTCAGGTGTGGATGCTAGTTCCTTATTTTCATTGATTTCTGATATTGGATTACTATTTTCTGTCAGGGTTGAGTTATAGGTAGCAATGTAGTCCAAGACTGACTGTATTTGATTCTCAGAAAGAAAGCTGTCGGGCATGATCAACCCGTTATATTCATTAGATATTGTTACAGCTTCTACATCGCCACTGTTAATCAGCGACTGAGATGACTGGATAAACTCTATTAGCCAGTCATTGCTGTGGCGTTGATGGACACCGGCAAGATCAGGTCCAATGACTCTACCACCTCCAATGGTGTGACAGACAGCACAATAGGTATTGAAATTATCTGCGCCTATTTCTTGGGTCCAACAAGGGGAGTTTTGAAATAAAATCAAGGCACATAATAATATATGTGGAATGGCTAATTTATTATTTGAAATGGTTGAAAATTTAAGTGTAACCATTATCAGTACCTGCAATTGTTAGCGTTTACTTTTCACATTTTCCTGCATCATGCATTAAAGTTTTGTATAAGTATT
The DNA here is from genome assembly GCA_964008355.1 of uncultured Gammaproteobacteria bacterium. GTDB lineage: Bacteria > Pseudomonadota > Gammaproteobacteria > Steroidobacterales > UBA11654 > DTSX01. The sequence continues at coordinate 7,279 of CAXGBD010000041.1, forward strand.
TGATCTAGATCAATTCAATTTTGACCTAAATCAAATTCTATTTAAATGGCTTATTAATGCGATTGATTTAGAGGGAATTTAGAAGAAAATGAGCCTATTTTTTAAGTAATGATTTCTGCTGCTAACGATCTTTTATTCGTGTGTGCTATCTCTTGCGCAAACGATTATATCGAGGCATCAGTACATTCTATTCATTGCAAATTGTGCAAGTTCAATCAGTCCATTTTTGTACTCGCTTTCGGGGAGCGGTTCCAGTGATTCGATTGCTTGATCCGATAAAGATTTTGCTTTCTCGGTACTCAATGCTAGTGCACCAGAGGACTTGATGTATTCTATGATTTGATCAATGTTTTGGGTATTTTTGGATTGAATTGCTTGCCTGATTATGATTTGTTCTTTTGGTTCACAACGCTCTAGTGCATAGATCAGTGGCAAAGTTGGTTTACCCTCGGCTAAATCATCACCAACATCTTTCCCAATAGTTTCAAAGGATGAACTGTAGTCCAAGACATCGTCAATCAGTTGAAAGGCAATGCCTAAATTTCGACCGTATTCTGTCAAACTCGATTCAATCAGTTTAGATTGATTTCCAAGGACTGCACCAATAGTTGCTCCTGCTTCGAACAACTTTCCAGTTTTTCGGTAGATCACATCCAGATACTGTTTTTCAGTGATATCCGGATTACCGGAGTTGATTAACTGTAAAACCTCTCCTTCTGCAATGGTGTTGGTGGTATCTGCCATAATTTCCATGATTCGCATTTGTCCAATTTGGACCATGACTTGAAAGGCTCTGGAATATAAAAAATCTCCCACCAGTATGGCTGATTGATTACCAAAATGTTGGTGTACCGTTTTGCTACCTCGTCTGTTTTTGGAATCATCGACAACATCATCATGTAACAGAGTGGCGGTGTGTATCAATTCAATCATAATGGCAGCCAAGATTCTTGTATGGTTTTTGTCGTCAACTTGACAGGCTTTGGCAACAAGTAACACTAGTAGTGGTCGCAATCTTTTACCGCCACTATTAATGATGTAATTTGAAATATTGCTAATCAGACCAACATCGGTATCGAGTTGTAATCGGATCTCTTGATTTGTTTCATGCCAATCCGATTCAACGAGGGATCGGATTTTTTCAATAAACGATTTTTCTTGGTCCAGTTTCTCAATGCTTCGAATCATTGTTCTGTCTTCTTATCTTTCCAGTAAATCAAGATGAGCCGATACTATAACAAAGCATTCAAAAATATTGAATTAGAATGCTTATATCTATAGAATTGCCCCGCAGTTCCAATAAATAATGAGGAAGAACAATGTATGCCGTTTTTAAAACAGGAGGCAAACAGTACCGAGTAGCCCAAGGTGAGAAAATTAAACTTGAGAAACTTGAGTCTAAGTCAGGAAAAAAAGTTGTCTTTGATGAAGTATTATTGGTGGGAGAAGGCAGTGAAATTACTGTTGGAACTCCTTATCTGGCCGATGCTACTGTGGAGGCAACAATACTTAGTGAAGGTAAAGATAAGAAGATTGAAGTTATTAAATTTAAGCGCAGAAAGAGTTACAGACGTAACTTTGGTCACCGACAATGCTATACTTTAGTCGAAATAACGGCGATCAAACTCCAGAAAAAGAAAACCACTACTAAAAAAACTGCAGCAAAGAAAACCACTACTAAAAAAACTGCAGCAAAGAAAACCACTACTAAAAAAACTGCAGCAAAGAAAACCACTACTAAAAAAACTGCAGCAAAGAAAACAACAGCCAAGAGCACAAAAGCAAAAACTAAAGGATAGAGGAAATGGCACACAAAAAAGCAGGGGGTAGCACTAGAAACGGAAGAGACTCAGAATCAAAACGACTGGGTCTTAAGAAGTATGGCGGTGAATTTGTGAAAGCTGGCAATATCATTGTCAGGCAGAGAGGTACAAAATTTTATCCTGGTGAAAATGTTGGTATGGGACGAGATCATACTTTGTTTGCTAAAATTGATGGACACCTTAGTTTTGAAAAGAAAGGATGTAATTCGAAGCAATTCGCAAGGGTGATCCCGCTATCAGATTAATTGTTGCAATTAATTTGAACTGAATGTGCCCCGTTAATTCGGGGTTTTTTTTCGATGAAGGGATATCAGGACTATGAAATTTGTAGATTATGCAAAAATATCGGTTCAAGCAGGCCATGGTGGTGATGGTACTGTAAGTTTCAGACGTGAAAAATACATCCCGAAAGGTGGGCCCGATGGCGGTGATGGCGGTGATGGAGGGAGTGTTGTTCTCAGAACCACCACAGCCCTCAATACCTTAGTTGATTTCAGAGTCAACAATCAATTCAGAGCAACCCACGGTGGGGCAGGAAAGTCTTCCAATAGGACCGGATCGAGTGGTAATGACCTTGAAATCAAGGTTCCTTGTGGGACGAAAATTTACAACCAAGAAACCAATGAATTGATTGGTGATCTTATAGCAGAGGGCGATTGTTGTTTGGTCGCTATGGGAGGTTCGGGCGGTAAAGGTAATACCCGATTTAAAAGCAGTAGGAATCGAGCACCTAGGAAATCAACTCCCGGAACCAAAGGGGAAAGCAGAGTTCTGCAATTAGAGTTAAATGTATTGGCCGATGTAGGACTACTCGGTCTTCCAAATGCAGGTAAGTCGACATTCATTCGTTCGGTGTCTGCGGCAAAGCCAAAAGTTGCTGATTATCCCTTCACTACTTTGCATCCCCATTTGGGAGTAGTCAGAATTGGCGATGAAAAAAGTTTTGTGGTTGCAGACATACCAGGAATTATAGAAGGCGCATCGCAAGGGATCGGTTTGGGAACGGAATTTTTAAAACATTTATCGCGCACACGATTATTACTCCATATCGTTGATTTAGCGGCAACCGAATCCCATCAAGTGATTGTTGACAGCATCAAATCAGTTGAAAATGAATTAAAGAGTTTTGATTCTGATCTGTTCTGTAAACAAAGATGGCTGGTCTTTAATAAACTTGATTTGATTCCCAAAGGACAAGCGCAGTCTAGAATTGACCGTATAACTGGTCAACTGCTGTGGCACGAACCCGTATACGCTATTAGTGCCATTGCCAGTCAAGGAACTAAAAAGTTAACACACCAGGTTATGCAACGCCTTGATGCGTTAGATTAGTTGCTGATTTTGATAGGCCTAGGGCTGTTAACTCATCGATTTGATTTGTCTGCTGAGTTTCTTTTTCTGATTGGCTGCTTTGTTTTTATGAATGATGCCCTTTCTTGCGAGTGAGTCAATTAGAGGTTGGGCGATTTTATAAAGATTTGTTGCTTCTTGCGCATTGCCGGCACTGACTGCGAGAATTACTTTTTTAACGGCCGTACGCATGCGGTTCTTCTGAGCGATATTATTCTGTCTGTGACGCTCATTTTGTCTAACTCTTTTACGTGCCGAGCTATTGTTTGCCATAATGTTACTACCAATCAAAACCTGATTATTTAAAAAGCGATGTATTCTTTTATATTTTAAGGGCTGTTGTCAATAGGAAATCGACAATTTGAATGATTTAATTATGAAGTGAAATGATATTGAAGCCAAAAAACTATGCAAGAATCAGATAACAAGACAGATATAAAAGAGACAAGAATCATGTTTCGATCCACCAGTGTTGTGGGAACTATGACTCTACTGTCAAGAATTATGGGCCTGGTCCGTGATATCTTTTTCGCCCGTCTTTTTGGAGCATTCCCAATCATGGATGCTTTTTTTGTTGCTTTTAGAATTCCAAATTCATTTCGTCGTTTCTTTGCGGAAGGTGCGTTCTCAAGAGCTTTTATTCCAGTACTTTCTGAATACAAGGAAAATAAAGACCCGATCGAGGTTCAAGATTTATTGGACCGTACGGCGGGTACATTGGGCTTAATATTGTTATTGATCACCATAGCAGGAGTGATTGCGGCACCCATTTTAATACTCATTTTTGCTCCCGGTTTTTTCAATGATCAGGCCATTGAAGCGGTGAATCGATATGACTTAGCTGTTGCCATGCTCCGCTTTACGTTCCCGTATCTTCTATTTATTTCTCTGGCTGCATTTGCAGGTGCTATTTTAAATACCAACAGGCAATTTTGGGCTACAGCATTCACACCAGTTATCCTGAATGTGGTTCTAATTATTGCTTCTGGTTGGTTGGCTCCGAATGCAAGCAGTCCTGGCATGGTTTTGGCAATAGCAGTCTTTGTTGCAGGGTTGTTGCAGCTGGTTTTTTTATTGCCATTTCTCCAACACATCAAGCAGTTGCCAAAACCCATATGGGGATGGCAAGATTCTGGTGTTAGAAGAGTGATTAAATTAATGATTCCTTCAATCATAGGAAGCT
>CAXGBD010000042.1:0-11428 GCA_964008355.1 uncultured Gammaproteobacteria bacterium
CAACTCCATTCTAAAAAGAGTTATGAAGAGTGAAACCAAAAGTATTTTATCTGCTACTGGATCCAGCAAGGTTCCCAACTTGGTCCGCCAATTATTTCTTTTAGCAAGGTAGCCATCCAAAATATCAGAAAGACCTGCAATCGCAATTAATAAGAGTGATAACAAAAATTCAGTCTGGACCATGAACTGAACAATTGGCACAACAAGCGCAATGCGTACAAGACAAATCAGATTTGGAATATTTGAAGTATTCAACTAAAACTCCATACTGATTTAGAACGAGTCATAAGAATAATTATTTTGTTGATGTTAGTATACAATTGCGTTTTATTATAGCTCTAAAAATATATTTTCGATCCAAAAACTGATGTTGTGTAATGATTAAGGACAAGTCACTAACTTACGCAGATTCCGGAGTAGACATAGAAACTGGAAACGAAGTGGTGTCAGTTATTAAACCTCTTGCACAAGATACATATAGCGATTCTGTATTATCTAATATTGGTGGGTTTGGGGGATTATTTGAGCTCCACGTAAAAGATTATAAACGCCCAATACTAGTTTCAAGTACAGACGGGGTAGGAACCAAGCTAAAATTAGCTCAAATATTGGGTAAAGAGCATTTGATTGGTATTGATTTGGTTGCTATGTGTGCTAATGATGTCATTGTCCAAGGAGCAAAACCACTCTTCTTTCTTGACTATTATGCAACCTCTAAATTGGAAGTTGCAATGGCTTCAAGAGTTATTCAAGGCATAGCTCAGGGTTGTAAAGAATCTAACATGGCATTAATTGGTGGAGAAACAGCAGAAATGCCTGGCATCTATCAATCCGGTGACTTTGATTTGGCTGGGTTTTGTGTAGGCGTTGTTGATTTTGAAAACATCATCGATGGCAGCAGCGTTGAAGTAGGCAATATGGTTATTGGAATGTCTTCATCTGGACCACATTCTAATGGATATTCTTTGATTCGAAAAATTATTGATATTCAACAATCCAATCTGGAAAGTAGACTCAAGGATGCAACACTGGGTGATGCACTCATTGAACCGACGACTATTTATGTCAAGCCAATTCTCAATATAATTAAAAAATTCCCGATCAATGGAATGGCCCACATTACAGGCGGTGGTTTTAAAGAGAATATAGAACGTATTCTTCCTAATCACTGCAATGCATTTATTGATACAAGTAGCTGGACTCAACCTGATGTTTTTAACTGGATACAGAACGAAGGAAAAATAAGTGAAGATGAAATGTTCAAAACATTCAATTGTGGAATTGGGATGGTAGTCATCATCAAAAAAAATTATGCATCAGAAATTATGGAAACATTTTTAAAATTGGGTTATCAATCAACTCAGATTGGTTACATTGAAAATGGTACGGGGCAAGTAATGGTTAAATGAAGAAAGCTGGAATGGACTCAAGAATATCGACTGTTGTTTTGATTTCAGGATCAGGGACAAATTTACAAGCAATTATTGACGAAGTCGACCAACATCAATTGCCCATAAAAATTACTTTGGTCGTCTCTGATAATCCCAATGCTTATGGCTTAAAACGAGCAGAAAAAGCTAACATTAAGACTCAAATTATTGACTACGGTAGTTATCCTGACAAATTTGTTTTTAACAAAATTGTAGTACAAAGAATTAAAGAAAGTAATCCAGAGTTAATCGTTTTAGCGGGCTATATGAGGATTCTCTCAGATGAGTTTTGTCATCAATTTAAAGGAAAAATTTTGAATATTCATCCTTCACTATTACCGAAATATCAAGGTCTAAATACATATGATAGAGTTCTAGAATCTACTGACGAGTACCACGGTTCAACTGTACACTTTGTCATACCTGAATTAGATTCAGGACCAATTGTCCTTCAATACAGAACTAAAATTAAACCCCATGATAACCCTGGCTCATTAGCAAAGAGGGTTCAACAAGGAGAATACATCATTTACCCAATGGCAATTAAAATGTTTGCTGAAGGGGTCTTAAGAATGATTGATAATCAGGCCATTTTAAATGGCAAGCCAATCACTAAAGCTAGAACGATAGAGTGATTAAGTTTTAGCTAAAGTAACCCCTAATTGACCTTGATACTTCCCTTTTCTATCCTTGTAGGATTCTTGGCAAACTTCATCGGATTCAAGAAAAATCATCTGAGCAACCCCTTCATTGGCATAGATTTTTGCCGGCAAGGGTGTGGTATTTGAAAACTCAAGGGTCACATGACCTTCCCATTCAGGCTCCAAAGGTGTGACATTAACGATAATGCCACACCGAGCATAGGTAGATTTACCCAGACATATAGTCAAGATATTTCTTGGAATTCTGAAAAATTCAATGGTTCTGGCCAGTGCGAATGAATTGGGTGGAATAACACAGATATCGGAATTCAGATCGACAAAGCTAGTATCGTCAAAAGATTTAGGATCAACGATTGCAGAATTAATATTGGTAAAAATTTTAAATTCATTTGCGCATCGTACATCATAGCCATAACTTGAAGTCCCATAGGAAATCAAATCATTTCCGTTATTATGTCTGACTTGGTGTTCAACAAAAGGTTCAATCATGCTATGACCTTCAGCCATTTTTTTTATCCATTGGTCTGATTTGATTGCCATTTTTTGATTTTTTATCCGTAAAATAAAAAAGAATATTATTTCCTGACTAAATACGTATGATGCACTAAAATTTAGAGTCAAACTAGAGTTTATCGATTGATTTAACTTTTAGTTGGATAATAAAAGAACAGCAATGCAACAAATAGTAAATAATTGTCTTAAAGCCATAGTTAAATACCCCAAGACGGTATTGATGATTTTAGCTTTGATTGGAGGATTTTTCTCTACTTGGTTAGATGATTTCCAATTGGATGCATCTTCTGATTCCTTGCTCCTAGAAGATGACTTAGATTTAAGGTACTACCGAAATATAAAAGCAAGATATGGTGATGATGAATTTCTAGTAGTGACCTATCAGCCTCAAGGGGATCTTTTTTCTCAAGAAAGCATTGATAACTTAGAGTATCTCAGAGATGAACTGAATGCTCTAGACTCAATCGAATCTATAGTAAGTATGCTCGACGTTCCGCTTTTAAAATCCCCTCCCCAAAATCTATCAGATCTGGAGGAGGATGTTCCTAATCTGTTGAGTGCAAGCACAGATCGTGATTTAGCCAAAAAGGAGCTTTTGACTAGCAAATTATTTCAAAATCTACTGATTAGTTCGGATGGAAATACTACAGCTATGCAATTGAAAATGGTCATAGATGAAAACCTAGAATCACTCATTGATGCTCGCGATATACTTCGAGAAAAACGTCTTGTAGAACCTTTGGATGAAAATGAAGAAAATAAGTTAGCTATTTTATCTAGTCAAATCAGAGAACAACGTGCTGTCTACAGACTAAACAATGTTGAAAATATTGCTGACATTAGAGCCGTTCTAGATCGTTACAGGGGTGACAATAAGATCTTTCTTGGTGGAACTCCCATGATCACAGTCGACATGATTGACTACATAGCAAACGATATTGAGATATTTGGCATCAGTCTACTAGCATTTTTAATTATTGCCCTACTCTATATTTTTAAACGCCCAAGATGGATGATGATCTCAATGGCCTGTTGCTTTTTAGGACTCATTGTTATGACTGGATTTATTGGATTTGTGGGTTGGCCGGTAACTGTTGTATCGGCTAATTTTGTCGCACTCTTGTTAATCTTTAGTTTGTCTATCACAGTTCATTTGACGGTCCGTTATCGTGAACTAAATACTCAATTCCCAAATAAAAATCAAAGGTGGTTAGTTCAACAAACGCTCATTGATAAGTTCGAACCCTGTTTATTCACCACTATTACCACAATGGTCGGCTTTGCTTCATTGCTGGTTGCAGGAATTAGACCAGTCATTGATTTTGGATGGATGATGCTAATCAGTATGGGTGCGATCTTCATTATGGTTTTCTTACTCTTCCCTGTGTTATTGGTTCTGCTCAAACAAAAATCTACCAAACAAGAAAAAGATTTTACCTCAACGATCACCAATGCCTTCGCTAAACTGGTACTGAGATCGCCCAAAACAACATCTGTCATATTTTTATTAATCGCAATCATTAGTGTTTTCGGCGTTACTCGATTAACTTCAGAAAATCAGTTCATCAAAGCTTTTAAAGAAGACACAGAAATTTACCAGGGACTCTCAGTCATTGATAATGAACTAGGAGGAACGACCCCTCTGGATATTATTATCGATGCGGACCCTAACTTTTTTATTGAAAAACAGAAATCTGTTGAAACGATCGAGATGGATGAATTTTCAGATTTAGATTTTTTTGATGATGAAGAGGAAATTTATGAAATCGGTGCAGATAGCTACTGGTACAACACATTTCGATTAAAAAAGATTACTGCAATCCACAATTATCTCGAATCATTAGATGAAGCAGGTAAAGTGCTATCCATTTCAACAACTTTGGACGTCATGAAAACACTTAATGATGATGAAGATCTTGACACATTTTTCTTGTCTTTACTGTATAAAAAAATCCCATTAGATGTCAAAGAAGCATTGTTTGACCCTTATTTATCTCAAGATGGAAATCAGCTTCGTATCTCTTTTAGAGTGTTTGAATCTTATCCTGATTTGCAACGCAATGTCCTGCTTAAGAAGATAAAAAATGAGTTAGTAAATACCTATGATTTGGAAGAATCTCAAGTCAAATTAACAGGTTTACTAGTGCTGTATAATAATGTCCTTCAAAGCTTGATCCAATCACAAATCCTAACTATAGGATTTGTTTTTCTAGCAATCATGGTGATGTTCTTGATTTTATTTCGTTCCTTAAAAATTGCCTTCATCGCTATCATACCAAGCATGCTTGCTTCAGGATCTGTTTTAGGATTAATGGGTTGGTTAGGCATACCACTGGATATTATGACCATAACGATTGCCTCAATTTGTATCGGTATAGGAGTCGATCACTCTATTCATTACATTCATCGTTTCCAACTAGAATTACAGAATCAAACTCCTGAATCAGCCATAGAAAGATCCCATGCCTCTACTGGCAAAGCCATTTATTACACTTCCATTATTATTATGGTCGGATTCTCCATTTTGGGGCTTTCGAATTTTATCCCAACAATTTACTTTGGTGTTTTTACGGCTTTTGCTATGTTGGTAGCACTGATAGCAAACTTAACGTTGCTACCTTTGTTACTCTTACGCTTTAACTCGGATAAATTTAATACACAAACATAAACAATGGATAGTGCTCAGAAAAAATTGTTGGTTACCAACGCACTTCCCTATGCAAATGATTCAATACACATAGGCCATTTAGTGGGCTACATTCAAGCTGACATTTGGGTACGTTTTCAGAAACTGCAAGGAACAGACTGTCTTTATGTCTGTGCCAGCGATGCGCATGGTACCCCAATTATGTTAAGAGCAGAAAAAATTGGTGTAGATCCTGAGGAACTTGCAAATGAATATACGCAAGAACATCACCGGGACTTCAAAGACTTTCTGATCAACTTTGATAATTACTACACTACCCACTCAAAAGAAAACCAAGAATTGATTGAGGAGATATTTTCTAAACTTGTAAAAAATAACCGTATTGAAAAACAGATCATCGAACAAGCCTTTGACGACAAAGAACAAATGTTCCTTCCGGATCGATATGTTAGAGGCCAATGTCCGGAGTGTGGTGCAGAAGATCAATATGGCGATAGCTGTGAGGATTGCGGTTCCACCTATAAACCCACAGATCTGATCAACCCAATTTCAGTGATTTCCGGTAATAAACCCAGTCAAAAGAAATCTGAACATTATTTTTTAAAGCTAAAAGATTCTGAGTCAATGCTGAAAGAGTGGATACAAACCATTGACATTCACCCTTCTGTCAAATCCAAACTGAATGAATGGTTCACAAGCGGTCTGAAGAATTGGGACATCTCCAGGGACGATCCCTATTTTGGTTTTAAAATACCAGAGGAAGATGACAAATATTTCTATGTTTGGTTGGATGCTCCTATGGGTTATTTTGCCTCCTTGAAGAATCTTTGTGAACAAAAAGAAAATTCATTTGACTACCAATCATACGTTGATCCCAACAATGAAAATCAACTGATCCATTTTATTGGCAAAGATATCATTTATTTTCATGCATTATTCTGGCCTGCGGTACTGGATGGAGCTGAATTAAAAAAGCCTGATGGTATTTATGTCAATGGGTTTTTAACTGTCAATGGTAAGAAAATGTCCAAATCAAGAGGAACAATGATCAAAGCAAGAACTTACCTAGATCATCTTAATCCTGAATACCTCCGCTATTACTACGCCTACAAACTCAGCGGTGGCATGGATGATTTTGATCTTGATACCAATGATTTTTTCGACAGAGTCAATTCAGATCTTGTCGGCAAATGCGTCAATATTGCAAGCCGATGTGCTAAATTCATCAATGATGATTTTAACAACCAATTAAGCGGCAAGATAGCTGATCAGGAATTATTATCACAATTCCAACAATCATCATCATCTATAGCAACGATGTATAAACACAGAGAATTTGGCCGTGCAATGAGAACCATCATGTCACTGGCAGATCAAGCAAATCGATACTTAGATAAGGAAAAACCATGGAATTTAGCTAAAGATGTGACAAAAAAGGAGCAAGTACAAGAAATTTGCACAATGGGTCTAAATCTATTCCGTATCTTGATGATCTATCTAAAACCAGTTGTTCCAGCAATTGCAAAACAAGCCGAGGCATTTTTAGATCTCGACAATCAACACTGGTCGGACATCAATCAATCGCTCATCGATCATCAAATTAATAACTATGAGCCCTTACTGACTCGGCTACAAAAAGAAAACATTGATGCAATGATTGATGCTTCTAAATAACTCACAATAAATGAATGGAGAGAACTATGGTTAATTTTGATGATTTCATGAAAATTGATTTAAGAGTAGCAAAAGTAATTAATGCTGAGGATGTTGCTGAAGCAGACAAACTCATAAAAATTACGGTTGACCTCGATGGAGAACAACGCACAATCTTTGCTGGAATCAAAGGCATCTATGATCCCGATAGTTTGATTGACAGGAACATTGTGATAGTGGCAAATCTTGAACCAAGAACAATGCGTTTCGGAGTCTCTGAAGGGATGTTATTAGCAGCAGGAAATGATGACGATGGAGTATTTCTAATCAGCCCAGACGAAGGAGCAATCTCAGGCATGAGAGTGAGATAAAAAAATATAGGCAAGGCATGAAATCCAAAGAGGCAGAACAGATTTTTACAATCCTTGACCAAAATAATCCTAACCCAACTACCGAACTTATCTATAAAACACCTTTCCAGTTACTGGTCGCCGTCATACTCTCTGCACAAGCAACCGATGTCAGCGTAAATAAGGCGAGTAAAGAATTGTTCGACTTAGCCGAGACAGCTGAAAAAATGATTCAATTAGGCGAAATAAAATTAAAAAATAAGATCCGTAGTATTGGACTGTTCAATACCAAAGCAAAAAATATTATCAAAACCTGCAAGATCCTCATCGATCATCACCAAGGAATTGTTCCTGATAACAGAGCAGAACTAGAAGCGCTGCCAGGAGTTGGCAGAAAAACAGCAAACGTCATTCTAAATACGGCATTTGGGAAACCTACCATTGCTGTCGACACCCATGTTTTCAGGGTGGCCAACAGAACAGGTCTAGCCACAGGAAAAACACCGTATATCGTTGAACAAGGATTATTAGAAATTATCCCAAAACGCTTTCTAAAAAATGCTCATCATTTGCTCATACTCCATGGAAGATACGTCTGTATTTCAAGAAAGCCTTTGTGTTATAACTGTAGTGTTTGTTCACACTGTAAATTTAATAATGGAGGGTAACTGATTATGCAAAATAATAAATCAGGACAAGTGGTTGCAGCAATAGTTCTTAGTTGTGCAGGTGTATTTATGGTGTTTGGAATGCCTTCATTTGTATTTGGGTTAATTTCTATACTTGAGTTTAGTCAGTCTCAAGCAAACTTGATTTCCTCGGCAGAAATTGCAGGCATGGCATTATCATCCCTTCTAAGCATTCTATGGATAGGTCGTTTTAACTGGAGAAAAGTAGCTTTATGCGCTTTATTGGCGATTGTTCTGGGTAATTTAATTTCAACGTATATCACTGATTTTCAACTCTTAGTTAGCATTCGATTTCTCACGGGATTGGTTGGGCACGGCACTGCTTTTGCCCTAGGAATTGCTGCCATAGGCAGCACATCGGAACCAGATAAGAATTTTGGCTTCACTATCGCATCCCAAGTTGTTATGGGTGCATTAACTCTATTTTTTGCACCAAAACTGATTGCAGCATATGGCATTGCAGGAATGTGTTTTCCAGCTGCGATTCTAGCCTGTATTGCAATGACCTTAACTTCTAGATTAGCTCAATCAGGAGGAGTCCAAGCCCATGGAAGTGATGCCAATCAAACAACGGGATTGAGTTTTATTGGAAAATATGGACTACCCATTGCTGGACTTCTAGTGATGATAGCCTGGCAAATGGGTGTTGGCCCTTTCTTTAACAACCTTTTTCCTTTTGGGATCTCAATTAACCTTGATCCATCTGAAATTGGCACTGCTTTATTTTTGAGTACTGGACTGAGTATTATTGGTCCTTTGAGTGCCTCGGCACTGGCATCTAAGGTTAAAAGAGGCATCCCTGTATGTTTGGCGTTGGCAGTTCAGTTATTAGTCGTACTGTCATTTCAAGGAGAAATGACCTGGGCAGGCTTCGCCATCAGGGCCATCCTTTTTCAAACTGCTTGGAATTTCACAGGTCCATTTTTAATGGGCATGATTGCTACTATGGATAACACTGGCAGATTTAGTGCACTGATCCCAGCATCTCAATTGGGCGGGATTGCAATCGGTCAAGCCATCATAGCTTCCTTGGTACAAGGCAACAATCTTGCTTTAATTAACTACTTTTGTGCAATAGTAATCTTTCTTTCCGCTTTAATATTTATTTTTATCTCAGGAAAGATCAATCGTAATTGATTGCCTGTTCTAAGAAAAATGGGGCTCTTGATAAAAAAATCACCCAAATGATGGGAATCATTAGGCAGTTACTGTAATGAGTAGTATCGGCCAATCGCTAGCTAAGGGAGTTAATAAAGTGGATAATCAGCATCCATGGCCTAGTCCTGCTCAAGGCTGGTATGCTGTCAGCATTCTCGTTATTGCTTATATTTTCTCTTTTATTGATCGAACCATCATTGCCTTATTAGTCGAACCTATCAAACAAGATTTACAAATTTCAGACTTTGGTATCGGATTGTTACAGGGATTAGCATTTGCAATTTTCTATGCGCTGGTTGGGATCCCAATTGGACGTTTAGCGGACCGTTATAGTCGCCGTCGCATTATTACAGCTGGTATTTTTCTATGGAGCTTAATGACCGCTGCCTGTGCTCTCGCTAAGAGTTTTATGAGCTTATTTCTCGTACGAGTTGGTGTTGGTATTGGAGAAGCAGCATTATCACCGTCGGCTTATTCTATGATCTCGGATCTTTTCCCAAGAGAGAAGCTAGGTCGTGCGACTGGGTTTTATTCAGCAGGAGCATTTCTTGGTCTGGGTATTGCCTTTTTAGCGGGTGGCTGGGTTATCCAGATACTCTCCTCGGCGGGTAGTATCGATTTACCATTGGTCGGTGTTATGAAACCTTGGCAAATGACTTTCATTGTTGTCGGGCTGCCAGGTGTGTTGGTGGCCTTCCTGATGATGACTGTTAAGGAACCAGTAAGACGGGGCAAGCTTACCGGTCATGACAAAGGAATCCCTTTACAACTAGTAGTTAGTTATGTGAAAGCCAACGGTAAATTGTTCACTATGTTGTTTTCTGGGTTTGCATTAATAGCTGTTCCTTTAACTACCTTTATTACTTGGGGTCCCGCTTATATGGCACGTGTACACAATTTCTCGATGGCAGAAACAGGTTTTATGCTCGGGATGATATTATTATTTTTATCGCCTGCAGGAGCTTACTTCGGTGGTTGGTTAATTGATCGGCTGCAAAAGCTTGGATATGCAGATGCCACACTCAGAGTTGGATTACTAGTAGCGATATTACTGTTGCCACTTAGCTTCTATGCGACCAGGATATCAAACAGCACCATGACCATAGTTCTATTTTGTCCCTATGTATTCATAATGAGCATGCCGATTGCTGCTGCTCCAACAACGCTACAAATGCTAGTTCCGAATCAGATGCGTGCACAAATTTCAGCAATCTGGATGTTGGTACTAAATATACTTTCAGCTATAGCGGGACCAACACTAGTGGGTTTCATTACGACATATTGGTTGCGCGACGATATAGCGGTAGGCTCATCCCTTACACTGGCAAATTGTCTCAGTATTCTAATTGCAGGCTTATTATTATGGGCTGCAATCCGTCCCTTTAGAGATGCATTGGAGGGACAAGAATCATCTTAGTTGATGGATGTTGCTAGCTAGCTTCCATTAACTCTCGCTGTTCTTGAAGCATCTGCAAAGTTGGTTTAACAGCTCGTCCAGCAGCAGTTCTAAAATCTGATTTAACATCAAGTGCCCCTGCACGAACTGCCTGAAAAACCCCAGTCAGCATTTTTGCAACTTGTTCACCACGATCGGAGATTTTTGGGTCTTTCATCAGTTCCGCTATATTTTCTTCATCAGTAATGGTCTCGTAACGCACGTCCATATCAAAGACCTGGTTGACCAAATGGACGAGTTGGGCTTGGGTCAGAGTATCACCAACAAGGTTAAAAATTTGTGCATTTGCACGGTCATTAAATACAAGTTTCGCTGTAGCATAGGCCAGTTCATCCACTGTAATATAGCCGGTCTTACCATTATCGGCGATGTTTCGGTAAACTCCGGGATCTTTAGCCTGCATAATATGGTGTAAATCTTTCTCTAGATACAAGCCATTTCTAGCTACCACCCATTCTAACCCAGACTCCTGTAGATCGATTTCCGTCTGTCGATTGACCTGTTGGGTCTGCCAGAACCAGGTATTTTTCTCTTTGCCGTTACCAATGACGCTGGTATAGAGTATTTTACGCACACTAGCTTGTTTAGCAGCGGTAATAACATTACGATGCATTGCTACTCGATCCCAATCACCAACAGGTGCTGAAATCATCACAACTGTATCTATGACCAAGAAGGCCTTGGTGAGTTCTTCAACTGATTGGTAATCACCTCGCCGTGTTTCGATTCCTGAGATTTTTACTTTTTCAGGAGACCGGGCAACAGCACAGAGATTTTCGGTTCCAAGTTCATCGATTAGATACTTCATCATGGCGGTTGCAAGCCCCCCGGAAGCAGCGGTTACAGCAATCTTCACAAAATTACTCTCTT
>CAXGBD010000043.1:0-10924 GCA_964008355.1 uncultured Gammaproteobacteria bacterium
GGATGTGGGCTCTATTAATTGATTTTTTTAACTCAAATAAAGTTCTTCTTGTTACCACTTCTCTTCTATGCGATAAAAATGATTCTAAAATTTCTTTTAGATTTACCAATTTTGGCTGACCTTTGATTAAAGCAACCATATTGATTCCAAAGGAACTCTCAAGCACGGTTTGTTTATAAAGATTATTTAACAGAACATCTGTAACCTGACCTCGTTTTAGTTCAATGACAACCCTCATACCATCTTTATCTGATTCATCTCTTAATTCAGAAATTCCATCGATTTTTTTATCTCGGACTAACTCTGCAATTTTTTCAATTAATCTAGCTTTGTTTACCTGATAGGGAAGTTCGGTGATAATAATAGCTTCCCGATCAGAATCTCTTAATTGTTCGATTTGAGTTTTTGCACGTATGGGCACCCTGCCTCTACCAGTTTCATAAGCGCTTTTTATACCATCTATGCCATGTATCGTTGCAGCTGTAGGAAAGTCTGGTGCAGGTATGACTGAAATCAGTTCTGTTATTTCTAAATCAGGCTTGTCAATTAATAATAATAATCCATCTATCACTTCATTAAGATTATGGGGTGGTATATTAGTTGCCATACCAACCGCAATTCCCGATGATCCATTAATGAGTAGATTTGGAATTCTCGTTGGTAAAACAGAAGGTTCTGATTCTGACTCATCATAATTTGGAATAAAGTCAACTGTATCTTTGTCTAAATCAGACAGGAGTTCTTGAGTAATCTTCTCCATTCTCACTTCTGTATATCTCATCGCTGCAGCAGAATCACCGTCCACTGAGCCGAAATTACCCTGGCCTTCTATCAATGTATATCTGAGGGAGAAATCCTGTGCCATTCTAACTATTGTTTCATAAGCTGCACTATCACCATGAGGATGATATTTACCAATGACATCACCGACCACACGTGCTGATTTTTTATATGGTTTTGTATGGTCATTATTCAGTACTTTCATAGCATACAAGACTCTCCTATGAACCGGCTTCAAGCCATCCCTAATATCAGGCAATGCTCTTCCTACGATTACGCTCATTGCATAATCAAGGTAAGATTTACGCATCTCATCTTCTAAATTGATTTGTATAATTTTATCTGTCATTTGATCTTGTTCAGAATGTTAGAATCTATAATTTTAGAGATCACTATATTGATATCAATAATAGCAGTTATAATGGTTCTAAATAATTGATAATTTTAACATATTGGTTGCAAATGAAGAACCAATAAAGTCCGTAATTATAGGTAAATAAATGCATGTACTTCATGAAAATATAGACCAGGATGAAATTGATAAATTCAATCAATTTGCAGATCAATGGTGGGATCACAATGGTAACAATGCTTCATTGCTTAAGTTAAATCCACTGAGATTTAATTACATCAAC
Organism: uncultured Gammaproteobacteria bacterium; assembly: GCA_964008355.1. Lineage (GTDB taxonomy): Bacteria > Pseudomonadota > Gammaproteobacteria > Steroidobacterales > UBA11654 > DTSX01. The sequence goes on from CAXGBD010000043.1 coordinate 1,416, forward strand.
AATAACTCCATCCTCAAAGCTAAAACGTGTCTTGATGTGGGTTGCGGTGGTGGCATTCTAACAGAATCCTTAGCCTCAAAAGCTAGTTCTGTAGTTGGCATTGATATGGCTGAAAATCTTTTAAAAGTTGCCGAGAATCATTCTAAGCTTTCTAAACTAGAGAATGTCAGTTACAGGAAAATATCCATTGAAGAATACAGTAAAGATATCAATAAAGTGGACATATTAACTTGTATGGAGATGTTGGAACATGTGCCATTTCCAGAACAAATTGTAAGGGCATGTTCAGAATCTGTCATATCAGGTGGACATCTTTTCTTCAGCACAATAAATAGGAACCCTAAATCTTTCTTGATGGCAATTCTAGGAGCAGAATATATTTTGAAAATCATCCCACAAGGTACCCATGAATATGACCAATTTATTAAACCATCTGAATTAGATCAATGGGGAAGAAAAGCAAATCTGACCTTAAAGGAGTTAATTGGGGTAACCTATGATCCTTTTAATGAGACTTTTAGCTTATCGAACAATGTCTCTGTTAACTACATGATGCATTTTATTAAAAACTAATTTATGAAAGAAAATACCATCGATTCAATCCTGCTTGATTTAGATGGCACCCTAGTTGATACCGCTTCAGAGATGCACTTAGCATTGAATATTTTATTAAGTGAAGAAGCAATGGAACCACAGCCCTATGAAACAATCCGCCCTCTTGTTTCAAATGGTGTAATGGGTATTTTTAATATCGTCTTTGAGGACAGTCCAAAAGTAAATGGAAGAAGATTTAATAGATATTTAGACATTTACGAAGAATATTTAGGAACTAATGCTCAGCTTTTCCCAGGAATGGAAAAAGTTATCAGTTCAGTTGAAAATAAGGGTATTCACTGGGGTGTCGTTACCAACAAATCAAAACGATTCACTTCACCCTTATTGCAGAAATTAGATCTCTATGAACGAGCCTCATGCATTGTTTGTGGTGATACAACAGATAAAAAAAAGCCTGATCCTAAGCCGATCAATCATGCCTTGTTACTTTTGAATATCAAAAGCTCTAATAATTCGTTTTATGTAGGAGATTCAAAGAAAGATGTTGACGCCGCCAAAGCAGCTAAAATTAGCTCTATTGCATGTACTTTTGGCTACATTGAAGAAGATGACGATCCAGAAAAATGGTATGCTGATCATCTTATCGATCAGCCGATAGAAATACTGAAAATACTGAATATTTAGCTTAATAACAAAAAATCTAAGATTCTTGCTTAAAGATAAAATAATTCTTGTGACAGGTGCTGGAGACGGAATTGGCAGATCAGCTGCCTTAAGTTTTGCGGCAAATGGAGCCACGGTAATACTATTAGGGAAAACTTCGTCCAAACTGGAAAGAGTCTATGACGAAATTGAAACACTTGGCTACCCTGCTCCATCTATTTCTTTGATGGATTTATCCAAAGCAGATGGCAGTGATTATCAAGAGTTATTTGATAATTTAACTAAGGATTATAAACAGCTTGACGGGTTATTACTCAACGCAGCAATACTGGGAGACAGGAGCCCGATTGAGCAATACGATTTAACAAAATGGGTTGAAACAATCCACATTAACCTTACCTCACAATTTATTTTAGTTAAGACGTTACTGCCTGTATTAAGGAACTCTAAAGATGCATCTATTCTTTTCACTTCGAGTAGTGTTGGCAGGGTGGGTAAAGCATTTTGGGGAGCCTATGCAGTGTCTAAATTTGGGGTTGAAGGTTTATGTCAGGTTTTATCAGATGAGCATTGTAACGATACATCAATTAGGTTTAACTGCATCAATCCAGGTGCTGTTCAAACAAACATGCGAAAAGAAGCCTACCCTTTAGAAAACCCAAATGACTTATTGCATCCTGATAAAATAATGGAAAAGTATGTGTGGTTAATCTCTGATGAAAGTAAAGATATAGATGGTCAAAGCATAAATTGTCAATAATAATTTTTCAATTTTCTGTAGACGTTATTTCTTGATCATTTATTGGGTCTTCTGAGTAATTCTCAATTTCTACAAAATCCTCAGAATTTTCACTTGTTTCCAGGCTCTTACCTTCTAAATCTAAGTTATAGTTTATAGGTTCCTTAGTGTCTGTTAATTCTGGTAGTTCTTCTAATTTCTTCAGTCCAAAGTAGTCTAAAAACTCTGGTGTTGTTGAAAACATGGCTGGTTTACCTGGAACATCTCTATACCCAATTATTCTGACCCAGTTTCTATCATTTAGAGTTTTCATAATACTCGAGCTGACAGAAACTCCCCTTATCGCTTCAATATCTCCCCTGGTAACGGGCTGCCTATAAGCAATAATGGACAATGTTTCCATAAGCGCTCTTGAATATCGTGGTGTTCTTTCTGAAAACATTAATTTTAAATAATCTCTGACTTCATCTTTTGCTTGTATTCTCAAACCGCTTGCAACCTGAATAATTTCAATATTCTTATTTTCGTAGTCTTGTTTGAGATCATCTATCGATGACAAGATATCTGATTTACTGATCTTGGTTTTACTGTTTAGTATTTTATGAATTTTATTTACAGATAGAGGTTCATCTGAAGCTAACAAGACTGCTTCAATTAAATTTTTTAATTTTTCACTTTCCATATTAATTTTCAGTTGTCTCATTATCACTTATAAGTGCCTTAACGTGAATCATTCCAAATGCATTAGTTTGTACAATTTCAATCAAAGATTCTTTCATTAGCTCTAGTATTGCCAGAAAAGTGACCACTAAACCTGCTCTTTGTTCCTTGAGATCAAACAGTGCTGTAAATTCAATGAAATCATTATCACGAAGGGTTTCCAAAATTGTAGCCATTCGTTCTCTGACAGAAAGAGGCTCTTTCAAGAAGTGAATGTTAGAATACATCTCAGCTCTTTTTAGCACTTCTTGAAATGAAATTAGCAATTCTTTTAAGGTAATATCAGGAAGCACAATAGGTTCTTCTAAGTGTTCAGTTTCAACGCCGGTTATAAATATATCTCTATCCACTCTGTTTAAACTGTTCATCTCCTCAGAGACAATCCGATATCTTTCATATTCAAGGAGTCTTCTGACCAGTTCTGCTCTTGGATCCTCTTCATCTTCAATTTCCTCAAAAATAGGCAGTAGCATTTTTGACTTTATTTCAGCCAACATTGCTGCCATTAGTAAATATTCACCTGCCAATGCAAGTTCAAGTTCTTCCATGAGATTGATATAATTAACATATTGTTCCGTTATCTCTGCTATAGGAATATCAAGAACATTCAAGTTTTGCCTTCTGATTAAATACAACAAAAGATCCAACGGACCTTCAAATGTATCTAAAAAAACTTTAAGTGCTACAGGAGGAATGTATAAATCATGAGGTAATTCTGTAATTGATTCACCGTCAATAATTGCAAATGGCATTTCTGCTTGTTCAGGTTGACTGACTGGTGTTAAATTTGTTTTATCCATTGTGTTCTATTTTCAAAGGTCCTTTTATGAATGACTACAGTTACTCTTGATGAATTAATAATTGATCTAGATTTGATTGATTGACAATTTGTCCTGTGTCATCAATAATTTTTGCATTAAAATATTCTTCGAGATCTTTCATTGTCATAAACATTTCTCTAAGTTTTGTAAGGTCATCAGCAGTTCCTTTTTTTTCAAAAAAAAAAGTGAACCCCTTTATATTTTGATCTAATTGGAAGGTTCCGGGCTCAATTAAGTTGGCAACATAAAAGGTCTTCTCAGTCCCATTTTTCCTTTCAAAAATATTACTGTCTGTGAAGTGCAGATTATGTTTATTAAAAAGTTCAAGAGTTTCATTCAAATTAATATTGCCTTTATTAACTGGTGAAAGCCTTAATGCAATTACTTGAATGGAGTCTTGATCTGAATCATGTGGTTCGTTGAGTATGAAATTATTTTTGATTATTAATTTAGTAGTACGTTTTCGATGGCCCATGGAATTCTTAATCAAGAGTAGAAGAATAATTAACAACCCAATAGAAAGTAGAATCCAGCCCAAATCTATCATTAGGTTTCAATCTCATCTGTCAGAGCGACTGCCTCGTCTAAATCTACCGAAACTAGCCTGGAAACCCCTGGTTCACTCATTGAAACACCAATGAGTTGATTGGTTAACTCCATTGTTGATTTATTATGTGTAACGACAACAAATTGGACATTGCTACTCATACTTCTAACAATTTCGCAGAAACGGCCCACATTTGTGTCATCAAGTGGTGCATCAACTTCATCTAGTAAACAAAATGGTGCAGGATTAAGTTCAAAAATAGAGAATAATAATGCCACTGCAGTGAGTGCTTTTTCTCCTCCAGAAAGTAAATGGATATTACTGTTTCGCTTACCTGGGGGGCGAGCCATGACTACAACACCACCGTTTAACGAATCGTTATTTTCAAGTTCAAGATATGCTTTGCCACCATCAAATAACTTTGGGAAATAGTTTTCTAAACTTGCATTAATTTTTTCAAAGGTGTTAGAAAATCTTTTCATAGACTCATCGTCAATTTTATTGATGGCACCATTTAAGGTCTCTAATGCTCTATTAAGATCATCAAATTGTGAGTCCAAATTTTCTTTTCTTTCATTTGCCTCTTCATGCTCATTTGATGCCGCTAGGTTAATGGGTCCTAGCTTTTCAATTGAGCTTAATATTTTTTCCAACTCATTAGATAGTTCAGCTTCATCAATTACTTTCTGAAATTTCTCTTTCATAGTCTGAAAATCGTAACCACTTTCTTTTAGTTGCTCATCCATCCCTTCTTTCCTGACTTCAAGTTCCCTAATGGATAGTTTGTATTTTTCAAGTGATTCTCTTGATAGATTTACTTCAGAATTCTTATTGGTACGATCAATTTCATAATCTCTAAGAACTGATTGACTTTTTTCTAGTTCTTCTCTAAATGTATTCAATGTTTGTTCTGATTCTAGGCTTTGGTTTAGTAAGTTTTCTAATTTTGCTCTTCCTTCTTTCTTGGAGTCTATTTTTTCTGCTGTGGGTTTGGTTATTTCAAGTGATTTAGTTTTGTACTGAATTCTTTGAGATTCCAATCTATTCATTGCATTATTTAGTGCTGAAATGGTAGATCGGTTTGATTCAGCATTTAGTTCTTCTTCTTGTAATAGAGGTATCAAGTTATTGAGTTTTTGTTTTTGTTTATTTGCTTGGTTAGATAAGTCTTGTTTTTGTTCATCCAATTGCCTCTTTTGTTGAATCAAATGATCTAATTTTCCTTGTGCGGTCTCTAGATTCTGAGAGGAAGATTGAATCTGTTTCTCATTTTGTATGATTTCATCCTCGATAGTCTTGAAATTAGCACTTAGAAACTCGATTTTTCCTTCAAGTGTTTGCAATCTATTAGTCAGCGCTTGAAAAATATTGTCTTTATTATCAATATATGTTTTTTCAAGAATCTCTTCCAATTGATCTATTTCTCTGACCAATGCATTGAAATTAGTTTCAATTCCGTGTAAATTCTTGATAACTTTTTTCTGGCCTTCTCTTTGTCTCATTTGATCTGATAGTACTTTAATTTTTACTGCTTCAGTTTCAACAATGGTATTGAGTTGCCCTATTTCTTCTTTTACTGACTCATTATTTGTATCCACACTTTGAATATTTGATTCTGTTTGACTAAGTGTTTTTTTAAGATTATTTATATTTTGAGCTTTGGTTGTAATTGCTTCATCCAGTTTTATAAGATCAGATGAAATTTCTTTGATTTTCTGAGAGTCTTCTGTGTACTCACTTTCTATTCTTTTTAGTTCCTTATTGATTTCCTGAACGTTTACATTTTTTTGTGATTCCAGCTCTTTTTCATATTCAATTGACTGTTCCAGTCGAGCAATCTTTGACTGTAGCTCAAAATGCTGCTGCTGAAAGTCGTTGTATTTTTGATTTGCTTGTGAATCAATTACTCTTTGATCCTCAATATCTGCTTCGATTTTTCTCAGTCCTGTTAATTGTTGATCATATTGATTTTGATACTGTTTGCTCTCTTCTCCTTTGTTAGTTAGCTCTGAAAGAAGATTATTGATTTTAGTAAACAATATCTCAGCATGTATATCTTTTTCTCTTGACTTATATTTTTTATATCTTTTTGCAGCATTTGCCTGAGATTTTAATCTTTTGATTTGTTTTACAATTTCATCTCTTAAATCATTTAAGCGACTTAAATTTTCTTTGGTATTTTTGATTCTAGATTCTGTTTCTTTTCTTTTTTGTTTGTATTTAGAAATACCTGATGCCTCTTCTAAAAAGATTCTGATATCTTCTGGTTTTGCTTCTATAAGTCTTGAAATTGTATCTTGTTGGACAATTGCATAACTTCTTGGTCCTAGTCCTGTTCCTAAAAATAAGCCAGTAACATCTTTTCTTCTGCATTTTGTGCCATTTAGAAAATATTGTGATTGACCGTCTCTTGAGATAATTCTTTTTGTTGAAATCTCGTTATATTTTGAATATTCACCACCAATTTTCTTTTGAGAATTATCAAAAAATAACTCAATCGATGCTGTGCTAACTGGTTTTCTAGAAGATGATCCATTAAAAATCACATCAGCCATTGATTCCCCTCGTAAATATTTTGCTGATGATTCACCCAATACCCATCGAACAGCATCAATTACATTTGATTTTCCACATCCATTTGGACCGACAATACCGACTAGATTTGAAGGGAGGGCTAATGTTGTTGGGTCAACGAAAGTTTTAAAACCAGAGAGTTTGATTTTACTTAATCGCATAAAAACCTTATAAAATGTGTGACGTTTAGTTTAAATTAAATTATGGTTATATACATTAAATTATTGAAGTAATTTCATCCTGATTTTCACATGAAGAAATGAACAAAATCAAACAAATCGAAATACTAGATCGCTTTAAAAATCCTCAAAAAAAAGAAGATTATTTTATCGAAATTACTGTTCCAGAATTTACCTGTTTATGTCCAAAAACCGGACAACCAGATTTTGCTATTTTGTACATTAAATACATTCCAAAGAATTTCTGTCTAGAGTTGAAGTCACTTAAGCTATATATTGTAAGCTTTAGAAATGTTGGCGCATTTCATGAATCAATCACTAACCAAATATGTGATGATCTATCTAAGGTAATTAATCCTCAATTTTTGTCACTTAAAGCGCAATTTAATGTCAGAGGTGGAATTCATACCTCTGTCGAGGTTCAATTTAGAAATAAGGAATGGAAAGATCTCAATCATCTCATATAAGTTTTCATTCCAACTCCAACTTCTGTAATTTTTTACTTCACAAATATTTTTTACTTAGTATAATCACTTTTTCAAAAATCTTAGAAAAAGCACATGACAAAGAAAAAAGTCAATAATAAATTGCCAGATGACTTACTCACAAGTTTCGGGATTGATAAATACAAACCTAAAGCACGTGAAAAATACATGTCAAAGAAACAATTAAATCATTTCGAGAAAATACTCTTAACCTGGAAGGCCCAATTAGAACAAGAAGCAGGCAAAACCGTCAATCACATGCAGAGTGAAAGTATTAATCATGCTGACCCTAACGATAGAGCAAGTCAAGAATCTGACTTCAGTCTTGAATTAAGAACAAGAGACAGAGAAAGGAAACTCCTTAGAAAAATACTACAATCACTTAACAAAATAGAAAATGGGAGTTATGGATATTGTGAAGAAACAGGCGAAGAAATTGGGCTGAAAAGATTAGAAGCTCGTCCTGTTGCGACATTATGCTTAGAAGCTCAAGAAAGAAGAGAGATTACTGACAAACAATTCAGCGATTTTGATGATTATTTAAGATGATTCTGTCTCATCAAGTTTCTTCATACTCAGCCTAATTCTTTTCTGTCTATCTATTTCAATGACTTTGACTTTAATGATTTGACCCTCTGTTAAGACATCATTAACTGATGCTACTCTTTCCTCAGAGATTTCTGAGATGTGAACCAGTCCATCCTTGCCTGGCATAATCGTCACAAATGCTCCAAAATCCATTATTTTTGCAACTCTTCCTTCATAGATCTTCCCTACTTCAACATCTGCGGTAATTAGTAATATCTTTTCCTTAGCAGCTTCGCCTGAAGAACGACCAACAGATGCAATAGTGACCACTCCACTATCATTAATATCAATTTGAGCGCCTGTTACTTCAATAATTGATTTAATGGTTGAGCCGCCTTTTCCTATCACATCTCTTATTTTATCTTTTGCAACAGTCAGTGTGATGATTGAAGGGGCGTATTCTGAATATTTGTCTGAAGGTTTCTTAATAGTTTTATTCATCTGCTCTAGAATGCTCAGTCGTGCAATCTTTGCTTGTTTAAGAGCATCTTCCATTATGACTTGAGTAATACCTTGAATTTTAATATCCATTTGCAAAGCAGTGATACCGTCATCAGTTCCTGCCACTTTGAAGTCCATATCGCCTAAATGATCCTCATCACCTAAGATATCAGTGAGGACTACATATTGTTCATCTTCTTTTACTAACCCCATTGCTATACCTGCTACATGAGTCTTAATGGGTATTCCTGCATGCATAAGTGCTAGACTTGATCCACAAACTGTTGCCATTGAGCTGGATCCATTAGATTCAGTTATTTCAGATACCAATCTTATGGTGTATGGAAAAACATCTAAATCTGGTAAAACCGCTTCTAAGGATCTTCTAGCTAATTTTCCATGACCAATTTCTCTTCTCTTTGGTGATCCAATAAATCCAGTTTCACCCACTGAGAAGTGAGGAAAATTATAGTGGAGCATAAATTTATCTTTATATTCGCCTTCTAAGGCATCAATGATTTGAGATGATCTTTCTGTCCCCAGTGTTGCCACCACTATTGCTTGAGTTTCTCCTCTTGTAAACAAAGCAGAACCATGTGTACGTTCTAATAAACCTATTTCGATATTAATATCTCTTACTGTTTTGTTGTCTCTTCCATCTATTCTGGGTGCTCCTTCTAGAATTTTTTTTCTAACGACGCTTTTTTCTAATGATTTTAACTCATTGTGAACATGAGAAGCCTCATAGTCTTTATCATTATCAGTTTCTAAGATTGTTATTTCTGTTTCCTGTCTGATTTCATTTAATGTTTCCTGCCTCAATGTCTTATCTGTTATTTGATAAGCCTCATTTATTTTTTTCTCACTGAGTTTTGAAATTTGAGTTGATAGTTCCTCATCATTCTCTTCAATTTCATATTCCCAAGAATCTTTCCCAATTTCAGTTTTAAGTTCACTAATTGCTTTTATAACAGGCTGCATCTGTTCATGACCATACATTACTGCACCAAGCATAACTTCTTCTGATAATTGTTTAGCTTCAGACTCGACCATTAATATGGCTTCATTTGTTCCTGCCACCACTAAATCTAGATCTGAATCAGGCATCTGTGATAATGATGGATTTAGTATGTATTGATTATCAAGATAACCAACTCTCGCTCCAGCAATTGGTCCATTGAATGGAATACCTGAAAT
>CAXGBD010000044.1:0-10095 GCA_964008355.1 uncultured Gammaproteobacteria bacterium
AGAATATCAATGGAACGAGAGAAAATCTTAGCCTCTATGCCTTTTAAATTTTTTAAAATATCATCTCTAGAAAATAGTATTCCAGGTTGTCCAAGAAATAAATTTAATAATTCAAATTCCATGTTGGTCAGATCCAGACTGTGGCCATTCAAGTGAATCTCCCTTTGAGAGCTAAAAACCTGAAACTCATCCCGTTCATAATCTCCATCCTGCTTGTTCAATCTTCTAAATAAACTATGGATTCTGGCGACCAATTCTCTCGGCTCAAATGGTTTAGAAATATAATCATCTGCACCTAAATCCAGGCCTCTTATTTGATCCAATGACTCTCCTCTAGCGCTGAGCATAATGATCGGAGTTGAGAACTTTTTTCTAATGTTTTTACACACCTCAAACCCGTCCATCTTCGGCATCATTACATCTAGAATAATGATATCCGGTTGATGGGCTCTGATCATGCCCAGAGAAGTCGTTGGATCTATGGTTGAGACCAACCCAATCTCAAAGGTCTCAAAAAATTTGGTTAGCAGTTTAGCCAGCTTAGCATCATCATCAATGAGAAGGGCTTTAAGCATTGCAATCTAGGATGAAGACCACCTGTTGGTAGCGGATTTAATTTGTTCAGTGCCAATTCTAAGCTCTAACATTCTGTTCGCTTCTTCTGCTCCAAAAACTTCAATTGGCAATATGTTCATGGGATCATTTCGATATCCCAATTCCCTGACTTGAAAATCGTACTGTTGCTGACCAGCACGCTCGGACACAGGAACTTCATCTGCTTCATCCAACCACTGAAACCAGCGATCAATAAACTTCTCTAAATAATTTGCACAGTAGTCGATATTTTCATTATTCAATTCCGCATGAGAACTAACACAAACAGGAGACATGAATGATCTCAGATAGGTTCCATGACTGACAAAGCGAGTCCAATCGGGTTGCGCTCTAAAATCTAGAAAATCTTTGTTCACTGGTTCGTAATATTTCATTAAATAATCAGGATTGGTTCTAAGATCCATTCTTGGAGTGTATTCCGCATAAAAATAAAGCCTTGGAATGGTTCCAAAAATAACTGCAAGATGAGGCACTCTCGTTTGTTGACCTAGAAAAACAGTAGCATTGATATCTAAAATACTTCTTTGGCGGTTGCCGATCCATGAATGCACTAACCAGTCAACTTCTTCGCCAGTATAGGAGTTAAAAGAGCCCTCCAACTGCCCATGCTTGGGGTGTTCATCGGAAATAAAATAATCTCTACCTTCACAAGATGGATGTTTTTCAACAGAAAAGCGTTCTTTAACTCTTTCTATAATGCCTGTTTGAATTCCCCAGCATTTTTCCCAAGCCTGACTGACATCAACATTTGGGCTTTCTGCAAGAAATTCCATTATCGTTTTGGTTTCTTTGCTCTGGCTCACTAATTTTCTCCTTCTAAAAGTTACTCATTCACTCATTAACTAAGAATATTCTATCAATAAAGCAAAATAATTGATCTTTGTCATTGTTTCACACAGATAAAGTATTCATAATGATGCCGGTTGTGATTATTAGGCAATACAAAAAGGAGATAAAGTGACTGATACAAGTGACAATGGATCAAAAATTGAGATGATTAATGGTCAATTGAGTGTCCCGGATAATCCCATCATCCCCTTTATTGAAGGCGACGGTATCGGACCCGATATCTGGAGAGCCACAGTTAGGGTCTTGGACGCCGCCGTTGAAAAAGCCTATCAAGGTAAGAAAAAAATTCATTGGCTGGAAGTATATGCCGGTCAGAAAGCTTTCGATAAATTCAATAACTGGTTACCGGAAGAAACAATACAGTCCTGCCAAGAATTCCTGGTCTCGATTAAAGGGCCGTTGACCACTCCAATTGGCGGTGGCATGCGTTCATTAAATGTTGCATTGCGACAGTTATTAGACCTGTATGTCTGTCTCAGACCGGTACGTTGGTTTAAAGGAGTGCCCTCGCCAGTGCGTCGACCAGAACTGGTGGATATGGTTATTTTTAGAGAAAATACCGAAGGCATTTATGCGGGTATAGAATTTGAAGAAGGTGACGAGAGCAACAAAAGATTTCTAAACTTATTCAAAGAAAATTTTCCCGAAGAGCATGCAAAAATTAGGTTTCCTGACTCCTCTGGAATAGGGATTAAAACGATATCAAGGGAAGGAACAGAACGTCTATTAAGATCAGCTTTAGACTACGCCATAAAAAATGGTAGGAAAAGCATCACCCTAGTGCACAAAGGAAACATCATGAAATTTACCGAGGGTGCATTCAGAAATTGGGGATATGAACTTGCTGAAAGAGAATATGGAAGTTATGTCTACACTTGGGATCAATGGGAAAAAACCAAAGCCAAAGAGGGTGAATCAGCTGCCAATGACGAACAACAACAGGCAATAGACAATGGAGCTATCCTGATCAAGGATGCAATAGCTGATATTACATTACAACAAGTACTAACCCGGCCTACTGAATTTGACGTGATCGCCACCATGAATCTTAACGGTGATTATTTATCCGATGCATTGGCTGCTCAAGTCGGTGGCATTGGCATAGCTCCGGGTGGAAATATTAATAATCTAACAGGCCATGCTGTATTTGAAGCAACTCATGGAACAGCACCGAAATATGCAAATCAAGACAAAGTCAATCCTGGTTCAGTCATTCTTTCTGGAGAAATGATGCTGCGTTATCTGGATTGGACCAAAGCAGCTGACTTGATTATCAAAGCAATGGAACAAACGATTGATCAACAGACCGTCACCTATGATTTTGCCAGACTGATGGATGATGTTTCACCTGTCAAATGCAGCGAGTTTGGAGACGCCTTGATAAAGAACATGTAGGCCACTCATTGAACAAGATTTAATGGATGCCTCTTCGCTACAGACCCTGATTGATATTAGACTCTTGAATAAAAATTAGGCACTGACTATGGGCTCTTCCTTAGCAAGTGCCAAAGGGCCACTTCTAGCAACCGCTACAATCTCAGCCAATGCCTCTATGGATTTTAGAAAATCACTATTCGCTTCCCAGTCATCCATTGCCTCAACAATTACAAATCCATTTTGATCACTTATAGTTTCAGCAGCATGATCTGAAAGTATGGCTTCCAATAGCTCTCTCTGTTGCTCCTCGATCTTGAACTTAATCATGATTAATTCTCTCTCAACATGGTCATGGAGAGTGATGTCAAAAACATCATCTACATCAATTAACTTATTTAGTTGTTTTGTAATTTGTTCTATCACTTGATCTGGACCCTCGGTTACCAGGGTGATTCTTGATATCGTTGGATCTTGAGTTGGTGCAACACTGAGAGATTCAATATTATAACCTCTGGTTGAAAACATTGAGGCAACCCTTGCCAATGCTCCCGCTTCATTTTGAAGTAATATTGCAATCGTGTGTCTCATCTTTACTATTCTACTCTATATGATCTGGTAAAAAAGACTGATCATACCTCGTCTGGATAAAAGAGTTTTTTAATTTGAATTAGTTAATTTTATTTTTATTTTTTTGTAGTATTGTACTTCGCCTGTTATCCATGAAATACAGCGTTTGATAATTGAAAAATAGTATGAGTCATAATAAAGAAATAGAAGGATCGGATTTAATTGTTCGTGTTCTTGCAGAACAAGGCGTTGAAATGATTTTTGGTTATAGTGGTGGAGCAATATTGCCAACCTATGATGCGATTTTTAGGTACAACCTTGCAAACCAAGTGAATGATAAAGATCCAATGCCACTTGTGGTGCCAGCCAATGAACAAGGAGCCGGTTTCATGGCTGAGGGCTATGCGAGGAGCACGGGAAGACCAGGTGTTGTATTGGTAACCTCTGGACCAGGTGCTACTAACACGGTTACTCCGGTGAGAAATGCCATGGCAGACTCTATTCCCATGGTAGTTATCTGCGGACAAGTCAATAAAACATCCATCGGAACAGATGCATTTCAAGAAGCTCCAATGACGAGTGTGATGGGATCTGTGGCAAAACATGTCTTTCTCGTTACCCATCCTGAGAAACTAGAATCCACAATTTGTGCCGCATTCAAGATTGCTTCTTCAGGACGACCAGGACCGGTAGTAATTGATATTCCAAAAGACATTCAAACATCAATGATTGCTCCCAATACCAGTGCATCAATCAATATTTCAGCCTATCAAAATAGACAGAATCAAATTGAAAAAAATACTTTGAGTGATACTGAATGCAATCATTTCTTTAAGCTCTTAGGTAAGTCAAAACGCCCATTACTCTATGTTGGAGGGGGCGTCATAGCGGCAAACGCATGTGATTCTTTGCAAGGTTTTGCGGAGAAGTTTCAGATACCTATCACCACGACCCTCATGGGCATTGGCGCCATAGACACTCAGTCCGATTTATCATTGCATATGCTTGGTATGCATGGAACTTCTTATGCTAATTACGCTGTCCAGGATTGTGATTTCTTGATTGCAGTTGGTGCAAGGTTTGATGACCGAGTTGCAGCATTACCGAAAAAATTCGCACCCAATGCAAAAGCGGTTGCCCATTTTGATATTGATCCATCAGAGGTGGATAAAGTAAAAAATGTAGACTGGTTCCATATCGGCATTCTCAATAAAGCTATTTCATCCTTAATGGATCACTCTGAAAAAAAACAGCTATCGCTTGAATTTTCAGCCTGGATGGAAGAAGTAAAAAAATTGAAATCAAATTATCCCTTGGACTATGACAGGGAATCAGATCTCATTCAGCCACAAATGGTTTTAGAGGAAATTAATAAAATAACACAGGGTAAAGTCATCATTGCTACAGGCGTCGGTCAACATCAGATGTGGTCTGCACAGTACTTTGATTTTATTAAGCCAAGGCAATGGTTAACTTCAGGAAGTATGGGTACTATGGGGTTCGGATTACCGGCTGCCATTGGTGCTCAATTCGCCAATCCCGATTCAATAGTCATAGATGTGGACGGGGATGGCAGCATCCGGATGAATCTCGGAGAATTAGAAACCGTCACCAACTATAATTTACCTCTAAAAATTCTTCTCCTTAATAATTCTGGAGACGGAATGGTAAGACAATGGCAAAAACTTTATTACGGAGGGAGATTATCTGGAAGTGATAAAACCCTCCATAAAAAAGACTTTATCATGTCTGCTAAAGCAGATGGCTTCAAGTATGCCGAACGGATCACTGAGAAAAATAATCTTAAAAAAACGATCCAGGAATTTATTAAGTTTCCAAAAGCCGCTTTTCTTGAAGTCATCATTGACCCTAACGCCATGGTATTACCAATGGTTGGACCTGGTATGGCTTATGACCAAATGATTACGGGAGAATTTATGAATAGTCGTGAAGATGATCCTGAAATCGATGAAATCGACCCAACAGCAATGTTTTAATTGGGCTGTTGTTCACCCATAGCATCAATGCCATGGGTCGCTCCGGATTGTGTGTAGATTACTTTTTTTCTAAAAAATCTGACCATTCCCATTTTTCCCATTCTGGATGCACCGGTTCCAGAAAATTTAAACCAATTCTTCTCCCCATCAAAAACATAGGTTGTTATTCCACAATCTTGAACGCTAATCGCACCTGCATCTAACTGTCTTGCAATCTTTTCAGCTTCATTAGCATCACCAGCTAGAACCGCTGCCGATAGGCCATATTTGCTATCATTTGCCAATTCAATGGCTTGGTTAACATCCGTATAGGTCATTATTGGAATAATGGGTCCAAATGTTTCCTCGGTCATCACCATCATTGAATGATCGACATTTCTGACAACGGTGGGCAAAATCCATTTACCTCCCCCATGTTCCTCGATGACTCCACCACATAGAATTTCTGCACCCTTATCTTCGGCATCCCTGAGATGCTGCTCAATGATATCAGCCTGTTTATCAAAGATGAGAGGGCCTATGTGTCCTTGGTTAATATCTGGATAATTGATCTCAACCTGTTGAGCCAGTCCTACCAATTCAGATGTAAACTCTTCAGCAATGGAAGAGTGAATGTATACTCTTTCAATGGATTGACATGCCTGGCCAGTAGCCTGAACGGAGGCTCTCAATACAATTCTTGCATTGTTTTTGGGATCTGCATTCTCTGTGATAATGACCGGATCCTTGCCTCCGAGTTCTGCATAAATGGGGATAAAATTCTCCGCGCCGCTCTTACAAACAATTTTTCCTGTCTTAACGCTACCGGTAAAGCATAGGGCATCTACGTTATTGATTAAATCCTGACCGGTTTGTCCATCACCTGCAATGAATCTGCAAACCGCATTCAGCTCTGGAACTTGTTCGAGTGTTTGTTGCAAAGGTTTAATAAACCTTGGGGTAATTTCACTTGGTTTGACAACAACAGCTGAACCGGCCATTAAAGCTGGTATTAAATCAATCAAAGTGATTAGGAAAGGAAAGTTCCATGGTCCAATAACACCAACTACTCCGAAAGGTACCAACTGATGCTTGTAGGTTACAGTTGGAGTTGATGCCTGTATCGATGCTTTTTCGGCAAAGACCTCTTCACCTATTTCAAGCCAATCTTGGATCATTGTGGTCAGTCTTGCAATCTCAGCAGTTGCTATAAAATACCGCCCGGTATCCGTTACCAACGCTTCCAATAATTCCTTACTGGAAGAAACCACCTGAGCCCATTCTGATAAGACTCTAGCACGTTCCTGAACCGTCATATTTGACCAATGTTGCTGATTCTTTCTAAGATCGTTAACAATGACTTTGACTTCTGTGCCACTAACTGCATCAAAAGAATAATCGATCTTGCCAGTCCTTGGATTTCTAGCTTCTATGACTCTGGTGCTGTGGCTTTCGGTATTCATTGGTCAGATTACATCTTTTTCGCAATTATCTAGATAGGCTAAGACTACGACTAAATAACTGGTTCATCAATAACTATTTTATGAGATCTTGATGCTTGGAGGGATCAATATTCCCACCGCTGAGAACAACGATTGTATTATCTCCTGTAGGAGTAAATTTGTCCTCCAATAGCATCGCTAAGCCAATGACACCGCTGGGCTCAAGAATGATACCCAGTTCGTGATAGGCAATTTTCATTGCTTCAATGACATATTGTTCTTCAACCGAGTAAATATCCTTGAGTAAGCGTTGATTAATTGGAAAAGTTATTTCACCTGGATTTTCTGCCATCAAAGCATCACAAAGGGTAGGCTTGTTAATATCAATGTTCACTCGCTTGCCTGCAGATAATGATTGTTGTGTATCATTAAAATGTTCCGGCTCTACCCCATAAACTGCAGTTTTTTGTGACAACGATTCAAAAGCAAGGCAAGACCCTGCAACTAACCCTCCTCCGCCAACCGGGCATATAAAATTGTCGATGGCAAGATCAATCAATTGCATTTGCTGGATAGCCTCAAGGCCAATACTGGACTGCCCAACAATAACATCTTCATGATCATAAGCGGGAATCAGGTAAGCATGAGATTGTTCAGCTAATGCCTTGGCTATTTGCTCTCTATTCTCTGTATAACGATCATAGAATATTATTTCTGCCCCATATTGTAGTGTTGCCTCCACTTTTATAACTGGGGCATCGCTCGGCATCACAATCGTTGCATCCAAACCTAATAACATCGCGGCCAAAGCAACTCCTTGGGCATGGTTTCCTGAGGATCCAGCAACAACATCCCGTGGTCCACTTTGCATTAACTGTTGATGCATACAATAGTATGCACCTCTAATTTTGAAGGAACCGCCGTGCTGTTGTGATTCATCTTTAAACCAAACATTAAAGCCCAAACGCTGATTCAGTTTTTCTGATGAAAGCAGCGGCGTAGGTCTCACCACCCCTTGCAAGACTGAATTGGCGTGAAGGATTTTCTGCATATCAATCATAATCTGTGTGATTGTAAATCATTACTCCTCAACTATTTTGCTCAGCAAGCATTGTCAGTGACTTTGTTATAAAATGAAAAAATCAGAATTACAATTTCAATTTATTAATGTGAGTGATGAAATGGAAACTTATATCGTAACAATTTATGCAAAATTTGAACATGCGGACGAAGTGGCGGACTATTACACGGGACTTCAATCGCTCTACCAAGAAGCTTCTGGATTCATTAGCAGAAAAGTTTATCGTGCGAAAACTGGTGCCATGGTTGAGGCGGTGATGAATACTTATTCTAAAGATGAATTGAAAGGCAATCCAGAAGAAGCCCATGCTCAGGGTGAACACTTTATAATCATTGAAGAATGGGATTCCATTCAGGATCGAATCAATTTTGGCAGAGGCTTAAGTAAAGAACACCATATGAAAGTTGTGCCATATATCCTTCCTGAACACTCGCACGAGTTCTATAAAAATATCTAGCGAACCTAAGAAATCATATTGTCTATTTTCTTAGCGCATATAAAATCGTTTTCTGAAAGCCCGCCTATAGAGTGGGTTGAATAGATAACCAAACACGAACCATATTTCACCACAAGATCTGGATGATGACCTTCAGACTCGGCAATCCAGGCAACAGCGTTTACAAAAGAGATTGTTTGGTTGTAGTTTGAAAACTTAAACTCTCTTTCAATATGTTTGGCATCATCAGATATGATCCATTCAGGGTCAATTGCTTGAGATATTTGTTTCGCTGCTGTCATATCTAACGGCTGCACTCCTCCTTCGCATGGAACACAGTTTTTTTCTTCAAGATTATTTGTAGTCATTGTTTTCTCGCCTCTACCTGAAATTATAGGTGTGGGAGGGCAACAAATGTTCCACCATTTTGCTCAGATAATTTCCTCATGAGATGAGCAAATTTTGCGCCATTGGCTGATCCAGTTTGTGTAGGAAACCCAATACCATGGATTCGAACCAATCGGTTTCCAAACCGGTCGGCTTTATTAATTCTGGCAACATGCCTACAAACCGCCTCAACGGAACCTCTTGGAAAATCATCGCCAAAAACATAGATGCTGATTCGCTTATCTCTTTCATAAAAAGTGCTAATTGCCTCAGTGATACCTTCAACTGGACTCGAATCACTATAAGGATTCCAAAACCGCAATCGACTGGTAATATTGTTTCTAATAGCAGGAGAGTCAGGCATCCATTTACCTGCATAACTAGGGAACATATACTCACCCTCGTCGTTGAGGACTTGGATCCCTTTAACTTTTGGATAAATGAAGAGTGTTTCGGTAATTTTCTGAATGACCAGATTCCATGGACCTTCGTACATACTTCCTGATGTGTCGACAACAAAAATAATGTACTCGCTATCTACAGGAATCCCCCCAACCGTGTTGTCATCTTGAGGTTGGTAGTCTTTCAGCAATCTTTTCGTTTCCTCGGTCAGTGATTGTCTCGCAGAGAGTAATCCTTTCAATTCTGCAGTCTTTTCATCTGCTTCGGCCTTTGAGGCACTAAAGTCTCCCTGTATAGTTGAGAAATCACCCTGCAATTTATTCTTTTGCTCATCATTTTCCGATAACTGTTCTTTTGTTTCTGTCAGTGTTTGATTGAGCACTGTTGTATCGCCTCGAATTAAACTTAATTCTCTCTCCAAGACTATCAGTAGTTTCTGGAGGTCTTCTTGACTCTTCTGAATGGTCATAGGCTCATATATCTTGGTGATGACAAGCAACAAAATAACCGCACCAAAGCCACAGCAAACCACATCTAAAAACGAGAGGTTAAAGGTCTCCATACTGCGACGTTTTCTCATTACGGCCAATCTCTTGAAGGTGCCATGAAACTACCTCTTGATCTGATGGCTAAACGCCAAAAAGCCTCTGCTGCTAAAGGATCGCCATCCATGGGAAACAACAGAACATTCACCGGTATGGGTGGCAGTTCTCGCAATGCTTGATTAAAATATTTGATCCGTTGTTCTGGACTAACCCTGGTCTCACGTAAGGGACTTCTGTTTCCTTGTGTAGGTAGCCCATCTGTGAGAAGGAAAATATTATCAGGTCGTGGGTTCAATTGTTGTAGCGCCTCAAACGCATTAATCAAACTAGTCCCTTTTTCAGGAACGGTGCCTCTCAACCGATCAATTGCTCTTTTAATTTCTGTACCGTCGGTTATCTCTAGCCATTGGCCATCGGT
>CAXGBD010000045.1:0-10079 GCA_964008355.1 uncultured Gammaproteobacteria bacterium
TTAGCCACTATTAATATCAATATTATTAATGCACACATTGTTGAGATGATCAATGACTTGGGTATTTCGTTTTTGATAACCAATCCTCCTCTTTCATCTTCTCCATATACGAAAATGTTCCTTCCATAAACGAAAATGTTTCTTCCATAAATGAGCGTGTTCTTTCCATAAACGAGTATGTTCTTTCCATAAACGAGCATGTTCTTTCCATTTACTCATGCTATTCAGTATAGCAGTAGGTCAATATCTAAAAGAAATTTGAGTCCTGTGGTGTAAGCGAATAGCCTACACGAGAGACTTTAGAATTGATGTTTGAGGTTATTCTAAATAACACAGATTTTAGAAATGGATTGCATCCTAGTAGGTAGATATGCCTAAACAATTTGAGTCTAGTAATCTACGTAAAACAGATAGATTTCAGCCTTGTGTGGCATTCTGATAGGTAGTTCTAGACTTGACGTGGTATATGATTGAAAATCGGTAAAAATGTTTGAGCAGATGATATTCTATACTACCCCCTATGGCAGACTCCTGCCTACACCTTGTAGCAGAATTAGAAAATGCTAATATACAGCATCGGATTTTCTGGAAGATGGTAAAATAAGAAAACTAAGAGTGTTTTTTAGGTAGAAATAGAAGGTGTTTGCAGTAATATAGCAGTAACATACTCTTTCTAATTGATTGATGAAATGCTTTAAGTTATTGATTTATAAGGTAAAGGAGAGGTGGCTGAGTGGCTGAAAGCGCTCCCCTGCTAAGGGAGTATACGTTAATAGCGTATCGAGGGTTCGAATCCCTCCCTCTCCGCCAGAGGCTTAGGTTTCAGAGCCATCATTGTCAATCAGTTGGATTTGTTCTTCTTTTCCTCGATTTCTCATCTACCAGGATACATTGAAGGTATAAACTACTGTCGTTTCTTTTTCTAAGGATAATCTCAGACTCAAAATCACAGTATTGTCCTATTGTTTGTTCAAGGGTAAATTCATCCAAACTATGACCGTTGGTAACAACCCATAATAAATCTCCTGTTTTACAATCCTTATTGATTGCTACTTTAAAATCATGGAAATTGTCTCCATTTACCCAACAATATTTTTCCTGAGCAAAAGAGTCAGCAGAGAATAGCAGTAGTGCTGATATGAGAAGTAGTTCTTTCATTTGGTCTAGAAGTATGCATTTACTCGGGAGAGCAACTTTATTAACGCACACCTTTGTAGGTAATTGGTATCATTAAAACTATGCTGACGAGTACCAATAAAGCTCCAACTGGAGAGATGCTCATAGCACTTTCTATTCCTAACCCATAAAGATAAAACACACCTGAATGACATAAAGTTCCAAGGATCAGTGAGATCGATGCGACCTTAGATAGAGTTTCAGATTGTGCTCCATAGTTAACAATTAAGAATCCGAAAATAACATTTAATAAGGATTCTAAATTACCATGAACATGGGCTTGTTTGAGCATTTTAAGTGTTTGATCTGGTATTTCTGAGTTCTCTCCTACTTTTGCTAGAAAGAGCCCGAGACCTACGGTTGCTACAAAAAAATACAGACCAAATAAAATATTTTTCTTACCAATTAAATTCATAGTGTTCTCCTAATTTTATTACTCTACTTAACACAAAACATCCTCAATTCAGTATAACTAAAACTTCTTTCCATTCTTATCAAAATACTCCCAACTAGCATCCCGTGTACCATCTTTGGTATATTCACCCCTGACCCATAATTGACCATTGTTATGATAATGCTCCCAAAGACCAACCTTTAATCCGTCTTTATAACTTCCTCTCTCGCTTAATTGACCGTTTTCATGAAATGATTCCCAATAGCCGTCTTTTTTACCATCTGTGTAGTGGTTTCTTTTTCTAATTGTCGTTGAAAACGAAGGCACATCTGGAGGATCCAATCCAAATTTAGTAATAACTGCTTTAAGTTCAAATACAAGTGTTGATAAAATCTCATCGACTTCTGCATCCTCATAAATGTAATTGGTACGTGCTGATAATTTGCCGATTGAGCGAATATTCCATACAGCATTTTTTAGTCTTTTAGGATACAGCCTTTTAAATCTTTCTCTTCGATTCACCATATTTATTAATTATATAATAACTAAATATATATAATATATTATATAATAATGAAATATATATAATATCAAATAGAAGTAAAGAGTAGTTGTCCAATGATTAAGATTATTTTCTTCTTTCCAAGTCTCCGATTACCCTTATAATCATTTCTTTATGGGCTTTTAGACGAGCTTCGACTTCTTCTGGCTGATCTGAAAGTGCATCAAATATTTTATCGGGATCCATACCGTTTTCTTTAAGCAGCAGTTGTAGTGTGCGAACTTCTTCACGGGTAACTGCAAGTTCCTGCAAGGTTCGCATTAGCATGTCATATAATTTATCAACTGCTTGGTCTCCTGTGAAAGCTGGTAGATTATCTGTGAATGCTAATACTTTTTCTAAGTCTGGGTCTTTATTTTTCATTATGTTTCCATCTTTTTAATAGCCCAGAATAAATCCCAATCCATGCTACCACCAAGTTGTGGCACTCTATCAAACTGCACAGTTTTTTTGAAACCGGCACTTTGCATAGTGGAACTTAAATTTAGTTCAGCAAAGCTATTCCAGTAGGGCTCATTATTGTATAAGTAGTCCCAAGCATAGTCAGCCTGAGCGTAAGCATTAAGCTGAGCATTTCGTAATGGAACATCCTGGTGAACGGCGACACCACCCGGTCGCAATAAGCGATAACTTTCTCTCATCATAGCTTTAATTGTTATTGGCGACATTTCATGCATGGCATTGTGAGAAACAACAAGATCAAAGCTATTGTCATCAAAACCTGGAGCACACACATCCCTTTGGTGAAAATGAACCGCAACACCTATCGATTCAGCACGAGCATGTGCATATCGTAATAATCCTGGTGCGATATCTATGGCATGGACATCGGCTTTAGGAAATAAACGCGCATAAGGAGTTGAAGATCCACCTGCTGAGCACGCTAAATCTAAAATATGGGAAGGTCTAAAATGGGGCAATTTTTGATGTAAAAATCGCACAACTAATTCTGCTTTACTTTCATCTACATTGATTGATTGGCCTTGAGAGAAGAGCGCGCCACCAGCTTCGTATAATGCTCCAGCTAAAATGTCCTGCTGGTGACGATCTAGACAATAACCACCTGGCTGAAGATGTACTGGCACTTTGATCATTGCCTCAGGGATTATTAGGTTCTCATCCAGTTCAAGACTACCTCCAGCAATCGGTTTTTCTCTCAATGCAGTGCATTTTTTTATCAAATCTTTTTCTTTGCGAAGCAGTGGATCTTCTACTCCTTGCCACATTAACTCCTGTGCAGTTCGTGCCAGGCGGCCCCAGATTTTTCTTGGTGTCGATTTTTCAAGGATAGTGGCAATAGCATTGCTATCTTGTTGGTCTATGATTTTACTTGGAATCACTTGTTTAAGCTGAGGTCGCAGTCGTCCTCCAATATCCTGCTTTAGTGCTAGTACAAAACGCTGGCGGGCAGCTTCCTGTTGTGTTGGTATTATCTGTAATTCATGTTTTTCGTTACGTGGCATGGTTTGTATCCGTGGTTAAGTCACTTTCCTTCAGCGGGTAATACATAAGTGGAATGCAACTGAGTAACATCAGAATAGCTGGGGCTACTACTGATAAAAAGTAAATACCTGATACGGCTGATGCTGTTTGGATTACCAATTCACCGCTTAGTGACGATTGATAACCAATAAACTGCAAGATAAATCCTGCTGTTACACCTCCCAGTGCAAAGGAGAGTTTTTCTACCGTAGTATAAATACCTGCAAAGATACCTTCACGTCGTAAACCATTCTGTTGCCAGTCGTAATGAATAGTGTCCGGTAAAAGTGACTGCCCCATTAATAACAAGCCGCCTACAAATATACCAGAAAGTGCAGAACGCACTAGGATGGAAGTCATACTAGTACCGGTTCCTGTCCAGAACCATGACAAGGCAATTGCTACAAAACCAATGGCCGCGATGGCATAAAGTTTTGCTTTACCACCCTGCTTAGCTAGTCGTACCCAAACTGGCTGAATCAGGATAATCACAATAGAGCTCAGGGCAAAATAAGTGCCTAAATCTTTTAATCCTCTGCCTAACCCATGTTGGAAGAAATATGCCATGGAGGCAAGGGAGATTGCTGTTGCTGTCAACTGTAGTAATTTAGTGAGTATTAATAGTAAAAATGGTCGGTTAGCACGAATCAGTGCAACTGCCTCACGCCAGTCAATTCGATTACTGGATTCTGGCGATGTTTGATGAACACCTTTAGTGCCAAGGAAACAAAGAACTAGAGCAGCGGCAGCTACAGATCCAAGTATTAACGCCATTTGAGCATGTCCAGTTTGACCGCTGCCAAACCAGAATACCATGATCGGAGCGAGCGATGCCCCAATCAGTTGTCCCATGCCAATTGCTTTAACTCGCCACGAAATCAAACGTGTCCTCTCAGCGGGAACCGAGGACATTTCTGCAGGCATGGCTAGATAAGGCACGTTAAAAATGGTGTAAAAGGTTGAGTAGGCTATCAGCCCAATAAATACAGCAGCTATAGACGATATCCCCGAAGGTAAATTAAACAGGTAAATAAATGCCAGTGCTGAACCTAGACCTCCAACCAACAACCAAGGACGCCGACGTCCCCACCGACTTTTAGTATGGTCAGTAATCCAGCCCATCAGAGGGTCAGTGGCAGCATCGTAGAGTTTAGATATTAATAACAACGTTGCTGCAACGCCGGCAGCTATACCCAATTCGTCAGTCATATAGCGGGTGAGTAAAACGGTCTGAGTATTAAATAAGATAGCTACACCCAAGCTACCAATGCTCCAGCCAATCACATGTTTTAGGCTAATCACTATCACCAGCACCGGAAAAAAAGTGAAACAATTTTCATAGTAAAGCTCTACTCCAACATTTATATTGCACCAACAAACATTTCATTCTGGGTTAAGCACCACAACCAGACATGCGTATCCACTGGAAAACTATTATAGAAGATTTTATATTGGGAGTATGAAGAAACTCTTAATACTTACTATCCTCTTATTCAGTCAGTTCTCAGGGAGTTTATGTGCTGAAGATTGTTTTGGCAGTCCAGAGAGCCATTGGACTAACTGTGTTGGCACTAGTATTGATTCATATGGAAATCAATACATTGGTGAGTGGAAGGATAGTAGAAAAGACGGACAAGGCACTTTCACTTTAGTTAGTGGCAGTGAATACATCGGTGAATGGAAAAATGACCAACCACACGGACAAGGTACTCTTACTTGGTCTGATGGCAAGATTCAAAAAGGTATTTGGGAAAATGGTAAATATCTAGGACAGTAGTTTTGGTGAACAAAATTCAATGATAATGAAAAGCAGTGCAGATATAGTCATCATTGGGGCAGGCATCATTGGAATGTGTACTGCCATGCAGATCTCCAAGCGTTCTTCAGCTTCAATCATAGTTCTAGATAAAGGCAGAGGACCTGGAGAAGGTTCAACTGGGGCTTCCTCAGCAATATGCCGTCACAAATATACCCATCAACAGATGATCCAGTTGGCGAAAGACGGAATCAGCACCTATCGTGCGTGGTCCGAATTCCTTGATAATCCAAAGCCATTGGCTGAATTTCAAAAGATGGGGGTGCTATGGTTAAGTGACGGAGCAACAGATTGGCCTAGTCTTGAGAGTAATCGACTGAATGACATGGGGATCAGAGCGAGTGTTCTGAGTGATCAAGATTTGAAAGATCACTACCCAGCTTTAAGTCCATGCATAGTCAGTCCCAATCTCAAAACAGGCGAAGCTCACAGCTGTGTCGCCGGTGGATCACACCTATTGGAAGTGGATGGAGGATATATGGATCCTGCAGATACTCTTCAGGATCTCATAACCGCAAGTCGTGACCGAGGAGTTGAGGTACGATTTAGAACGGGAGTGAATAGTGTTCTTGTAGAAGGTGACAAAGTTTCAGGCATTGAGCTTGATTCTGGCACTCAAATACATTCCCGATCCGTTGTGAATGCTGCAGGACCTTGGTGTAATCATTTTTTTGAGGAACTAGGGCTAGAAAATCCATGGCCACTGGTAGCCACTCGGGTCCAAATATTACACCTAGACCGTCCAGAAGAAATCATAGGAACATTGCCTGTTTGTGTTGATCTTTTGGGTGGAATTTATTTTCGTACTCAGAATCAAGGCCAACAGATAATCCTTGGGTCCATTCTTGAGGAAGATGAGCAGGAGGTGGTGACACAACCGGATGAGTTTGACCGAATGGTAGATGATATTTTCACACAGACTAAATTACACGCACTCCATCATCGACTACCATCTTTACCCTACAGAGGTAAGGTTGGAGGATACAGTGGTTTGTACACAACCAATCTAACCGATGTTCATCCCATTGTGGGACAAACACCGATTGACGGTTTTTTTGTTGCCAATGGATTTAGCGGACATGGATTTAAGCTTGGACCCGCAATAGGATCATTGCTTGCACAAGCGATCACCGGTCAGCAGAGTACAGATTTTGATACATCTGTGGATAGCGAATTCTTAGCTTTTGATAGGCTGCCAATCCAAGTGGATTCAAAAAGTGTTCTTGCATAGTAGATCTATTAATTAACATTTAAGTAAAATATTCATAAAAACTCAATTGGTGGGTGATACGAGAAAGAGTGATTATGATTGTTAACAATTGTTAAAATGGACACTGGATATAAATAGGGAAATCCAAATTTCTCATTGTTAGTCATCGGGCAGATAAAAAAGGGGAAAGAAATGAAATACATGGCAACTCGATCTTGGTACCGCAGTCTTATATTCACTAGTCTGTTGGTTGCCGCAACTGTAACCCTATCATCGGGACACCCTATCAGTGAGAAGGGCAGACGCTCGATCAGTCCTGAGATTGCAGTGGGTTCCGATGGAGCCTTGAATGTCATATGGATAGATAAAGGTTTAACTGTCAACCGACCACTGCCAAAACCCCGTAAACCTGGTGAACATAGCCATCGTTCTGCCACGGATTTATATTTTTCTCGTTCGGAGGATGGAGCTAAGACTTGGAGCCAACCCATTAAAATCAATGATCAGTCTGGTGAGGTTTGGGGATTTTCAGTCAGTAAGCCACTGATCAAAGTGGGTCCCAATGGTACGATCCATATTTTCTATCCAGCCAATGGACGCTCAGAAGCAACCGGCTTGGATGTCGTCAATGCCAGATATAGTCATTCTAGAGACAATGGCAAGAGTTTTTCACCTCCGATTACAATCAATCGTCCTGTGACTCAGGATCGAGGAGATTTGCTGGGGCAAGGTCTAACAATGTCCAATTCATTCGGCACCATGGGCGTTGCTCCCAATGGAACAATTTTTACTGCTTGGCAAAATATCGTGAATATGAAGGATGCCAGTGATGGTGCCGATGGCATGCTGGCGATTTCAACTGATGACGGTGAAAGCTTTAGCACTGAAAGAGCTGTTATACCAGGCAATGAGGTTTGTCCTTGTTGCCAATTTACACTGGCTTTTGAAAATGAGTTGGTTTACATAGGTTTTAGAAAGATCTTTGCTAATGGACGTGACAGTGTGGTTGCTAGATCAATTGATGGGGGTGAAACCTTTACAATTGACGGACGACTTGATTTGGCTCCTTGGAAAATAAATGGTTGTCCACTGAAACCCACCGAGTTAGCTGTCGATGGTGTGAATGTATATGCCGTAACCTACACTGCCGGAGAAGATCCAGCAGGACTCTATGTTACAGCTTCCAAAGACGGTGGGAAAACGTTTAGTGGCAAACAACAAGTTCACCCAGAAGCAGCCTATTCAGATGCAGCTTCGCTTGCAGTGGATGATATGGGTAATGTTCGTATCGTTTGGCATGCAAAGATCAATGGACCAAGACGACTTTTCACTTCGGTTTCTCTAAATGAAGGCCAATCTTTTTCTCTACCAGTGGAAATGACTATTCCTGATGGTAAATCCCAATTCCCAGCTACTGCCGTTGGGATCGATGGAACCGTATACGTTATCTGGGAACATGAGAATGAAGAAGTGTTCATCACCAGCTTGCCGTCAATGATCAATATAGTTAGCAACTGATGCATATTAAACTATTAGGGTTGTTCTGTACCTTATGGTTTTGTTTTGTACCCATAATCAATGCCTCTGAAAGGCTGATGCCCTTAGATGCAGCAGGTTTAGAATCAATAATAATAAAAGAGCAAAATAATATTGTGCTCATCAACTTCTGGGCTACATGGTGTCGGCCTTGTCTTGAAGAAATTCCAATACTGATGAAACTAGAAAGAGAGCTAAAAGAGAGTGGTTTCAAGTTGGTGTCAGTCTCACTCGATGAACCAGAAAGTGCGGACATTCTAGTTAATCCTTTTATACAAAAATGGTTTCCTGGTTTTTCCAGTTACTTAAGTGTTGAACGGGATATGGATAGCATGGTTAGTGTTGTTGACGCAGCATGGAACGAAATCCTTCCAACCAGCTATTTACTGAACAAAAATGGTACCATGGTTCATCGCATACAGGGGAGTTATTCTTCAGAAGAATTTTCTAAAATGATTCTACCGTTAATTGAATAGCAGCAATATAGGGAATTGACGTGACTATCTTTGGGACAAACATTAATTTATCTAAAGAAAAAGTAGCCCCTCTATTGAAGGCGTTTTTATTTTTTTATTCTGTCCTGTGTTCATGGTATGTCATAAGACCAGTTAGAAATGAAATGGCAGTTCAGGCAGGTCTCGAGAATCTACCTAACTTACTGGCCATTGTTTTGATCATTATGCTGTTAGCCAACCCTTTGTATTCCTGGGTAGTTTCAAAAGTTAACAAAGACAGGATTGTTCTTTACATCTATTTATTTTTTATTCTTAATCTTTTTGTATTTCTCTTAGGTTGGACTGCATTCGATGCCATCGGAAAGGCCTTAATCGCCAAGATATTCTATATCTGGTGCAATGTTTATTCTTTTTTTGTTGTATCTATTTTTTGGGTAAAGATTATCAATTATTTTCATAGGGATGAAGCTAAAAAGTATTTTGGCATAATCAGTGCTGGCGGTTCAATGGGGGCTTTTTCTGGCGCCACCATAGCACGTTATTTCTCAACTGAAGTTTGCGGCACTGTTGGCTTGGACAGTGGTCCCTTTAGTCTAGTTGTAATTTCAATTGTATTTTTAAGTATAGCGATTGTATTGAGCAATAGTTTAAAAGCGAGGAAACTAAATAGCAGTAATGAAATCGATGATGAAGTTATTCTAGGTGGTGGGGGCTTAGATGCAATCACCAGTCTATTTAAAGTCTCCTCAGTTCGTTATTTGGCAGCGTATATCGTTCTTTGGACTACATTAATGACCATTGGCTGGATGATCGCTCTAGACATTGTTCAAAACTGGTCCAGTGACCCATGTCAGAGAACTGCTTTTTTTGCTCGCATAGAACAAATTGTGACCCCACTGACTTTGCTGTGCCAATTGTTTGTCACTTCATATATTCTCAGGAAAATTGGAGTTGCAGCAATTTTAATAGCTTACGGAGTAATTTTATCACTGGGTCTTATCGGATATGCAACTTATCCAGAATATACCACTGTTCTGGTAGTGGTAATCATTTCAAGAGTCTTTGAGTATGGGTTTAATAAACCCACGCGCGAGACCGTTTTTACCGCTCTGAAAAAACAAGATCGTTATAAGTCGACTGTTTTTCTAGATACCTTTATTGCCCGTTCAGGGGAAGCATTCGGTAGTTGGTTTACCATTAAAGGCATGTTGATAATAGGTCTGTCATCAATGTCTGCAGCTTGGACAGCACTACCACTAGCAGCACTACTGTCTTGGATAGGTTATCAAACGGCACGTTCAACCAAAGTTTAAAGGGTGTTTTCTTTGTAAGGATTTTGGTATTTATTAAGATTTAAGGCAAAAAAAAACAGAGCCTAAGCCCTGTTTTCTAAGTCGAGTCCTTCGGGTGTCTGAAGTGAGATTTTTTCTCCAGCCCCTTGCTCGCTA
>CAXGBD010000046.1:0-9547 GCA_964008355.1 uncultured Gammaproteobacteria bacterium
ATGGCAGAAATGTATATGAGAGGAGAAGTTGTTCCTGAGAATGCCAAAAAGGCTAAAATCTGGTATGAAAAAGCAGCTGAAAAAGGAAACTTAGATGGTATCAATGGTTTAGCAAGATTGTATCGTTATGGCACTGGAGTTAGAAAAGACTATGAAAAAGCTTTTGAGCTTTATCAGCAAGCAGCACTGCAGAATCACACAAGATCTCAAGTTGGAGTCGGATTATCCTATAGGGATGCAAAAGGAGTGAAGAAAAATGTCATCAAAGCCTATGCTTGGCTGTCATTAGCTGCGGGTAGGATGGATGACCGGGCGCTGAAAGATCTACAAAAACGCTGGGAAAATGAGAGAGAAGAGATGGATAAAACAATTCCTCAGTGTAAATATGTTTTACGAACCGAGAAAATGGCTGAAATATTTGCGATCGGTTATGCCAAAAGAGCTTTGTTAGATTTGAAACAGAGAATGGGTCTCAAGCAAATCAAAAAAGCTAAAGATTTAGCGGTCCAGCTACGTACAGAAATTAGCCCATAAAAAAAAGAGCGGGCAATATGCCCGCTCTTATGATCGAACTACTCTAATAAATTAGAGATCTTGATCGTATCGAAGGTAAACCGTTCTACCCCAGGTGCTATACAGGGTGAAATCAAATGGTTCCCAGCCATACCAATCAGAGTTCTGTTCAGGTTCCACATTGCCAATGTTAATAACACCGACTGTGAATGATGCATCCCATGGGAGTTGATATCCGATTTGAAGACTCATTTCCATGTGGCTGCCTACAGAATAATTAGCACCACCGTAGTCCTCATCCTGACCTGAAAGATAATAACCCGTTAATGCGGCATTCCAGTCACCTTTACCCCAATAAACATGAGGGTTAATTCGAAGATCCGGTAATCCCATCTCTCCCTGAAACTCATCTTTAGGGCTTTCAGGATAGGTTTGGACAATATACTTGGTGTATTTTGCTGCTATCAGTCCAATTTCAAATGTGCCAGCATTTTCAGTATCAATATTATAATTGATTTCAAAGTCAAGACCTTCAGCTTCAACACCAGCAAAGTTATTGTATTGCAAAGAAATGTATTTAACAGTTCCTGCTGGACCTTCTTCACCAGCTCCATAACGATAAACGTAGTTTGTCAAACCAGCTGCTTCAGCTGCAAACTCACGATTAATACTAGATGTAGTAATCAAGTTTGCGTACTCGGTGTGCCAGAAGCCAAATGCTAAGTCTAATTCAGGCATTGGACTAATAACAAAACCAAGTGTGTAGTGTTCAGAATCCTCTGGCATCAGTTCTGGGTTACCTCCATAGAGGGCACGATACTGCGTGGCAGTACAAACTGAGACGCCGGCAGCGCAGCCAACAATATCAATACCACTTGGGAAACTTTCAGACTGATTACCATATAAGTCATCCATTGCTGGAGCACGGAACCCTTCACCATAGGTGCCTCTCAACAAAATCCAGTCAATAGGTTTGTAAGCTATGGTTAATTGTGGTGAGAAGTTGCTACCAATACCCGGAGAACTATAGTCGTCATAACGACCAGCAACGCTGATATTTAAATTATCTAGGACAGGCATACCAAGTTCGAAGAATGCAGATTTTCTGCTTCTCTCTGCAGCGATATCATCACCTCCAGCTGTTCCTGCAATGATCAATGCATTGGATGCTGGATCATTCAGTACTGCGTATGATAAGTGTGAATATTCTGCACCAACAACCATACCAACAGGACCACCAGCCATTTCACCAATATCAAATTTGGTAATGAAGTCAATTTGCTGTCGTTTTAAGTCAGCTTGATAGAGTTTGGTGTGATTAAAACCTTGCATTCTAGTTTGAACAGCATCCAAACCAGTTCCACTCACATTCCACAAGTCAAGTAGACCGGCATCTAAATCTGCTTGCAAAAGTGCTTTGTTCACAAGATTTTGTGTTTGGTTATCCGTATCATTATTGACAACCTGTGCATTCAGTTCCCACTCCAAACCGCCTGCAACATCTAAGACACCACTAAAACCTAATCTTAGGTCTTGAATGTTAGTTGTCACAGTGTTATCACGTGTTCCATTTGGAACCGATCGAGCAAGTAGAATGGCTTGACCACAATTATTAACGGTGCAATCAATCCCATAAGCTTTCAGCGGATGATGGGGATTATCTGCTTCCATCGTTGGGTAGGGCGATGTAATAGGAGTGCCCGCAAATCTAGAATCAGAATCGTTTTGTGAAATCATCAAAACTACATCCATGTCAACACTTGGAGTTAATTCAAGTTGAGACTTCATCAGGAATGCATTTCTTTTGGCTCTGGGTGAAGAAATGATGTCTTGGGCAAAGTCATAACCGCATCGACCCCCAGCGCTTCCACCTTCAGCGCCAGCCCATCTGTATGAGTTAGGGAAGTTAGGATCACTGTTTGTGCCATCGTCCCCTTTACCACCAACTGGTTTTTCAGGGCATCTTGGATCAACCAGATAGCCTCCAAAAACAGGACTGCCAACTATGTAAGCAGATCCTGGATATCCGAAAGAACTATAATAATCATAATTGTATGCATGTGCCGCATACTCAATTTGATTATAGTATTGAGGTCTTCGATCATAGTGCTGTAGGGTATAGTAAATATTGCCTCTTGAATTAGAAAGACCACCGGTAATATTAGCTCTGGTATATTCTGCTCCTGCATCTGGGCGACCTGCTGTTAGTGAAATCTCCATGCCATCAAAATCTCTACGAGTAATGATATTGACAACACCGGCAATCGCATCAGATCCATAAATAGCTGAAGCACCATCACGCAGAATTTCAATTCTATCTACAATAGCGGTAGGTATTTGATTTAAGTTCTGAGCAGCGCCTCCAGATCCTCCTGTTGACGCAATTCTGCGTCCATCAACCAACACCAAAGTTCTTTGAGAGCCTAAACCACGTAATGAAATTTCATTTACAACAGCTTGACCGTTGGCATAACCTGAAGTTTCCTTAAACGATCCAAACGAGTTGAAAGGAGTGGTCTGTAACACTTCTGCAACTGTTGCGAAACCTGATAATTCAATCTGTTCGCGAGTTATAATTGTGACTGGGCTTGCGGTTTCTACATCAACTTGATTCAGTCGAGAACCCGTTACCTCAATTCTTCCAAGCTCAGCTGCCTCTTCATCTTCATCTTGAGACCATGCGGGTACAGCGAATAACATCACCGAAATCCCCAAAGCTAGATAGGTATTAAAACCTTTTCTTAATGATCTTTTTTTCATTCTTCTTCCCCCTCTGTTCACAGAGTGATAATTAAAAAATTATTTTGACGAATAAGCCGCGCTAACGATCCTGAGCAAATTCCCCAACATTGTAAGATATTGTTAATGATATGCTTTATTTAAGCAAGTGAAATATGCTGATAGATATCCTGCTCAAAAGGCTTAATAATGCATAAATGATTGTTCTTTCATTAGATATAGTTGTTATAGAACAACACATGAATGGTTATGGGATGAATACATTGTTACTGACCATATATAAAAAGTCATATTTCATATCAAAGTCAGTCGGGTTATGATTACACCCTCTCCGATTTGATTGAGGAATGATTACCATGAACAAGCGTTTCAGTTTTTTAGCATTTTTATCCGTTCTAATTGTAGCCGGATATACTGTCCCGGTTAATGCACAAACTATGGAAGAGAGACTAGCAGAGTGCTCTGAAATTCAAGTGTCCCTGATTAGGCTGCAATGTTATGACCGTTTAGCAAAAGCACCCAATCAGTCTCAGACACAACAATCAACTAAAGCAAAACAATCGTCTAGGTCAAAAAAATCGAACAGAGTCAGGAAATGGCTGGACCGAAATAAAGACCAGCAACAAGAACAAGCGAGTGATCAAGCAACAGCTAGGGAAACATCCAACGAGCTTGTTGATCAGGAGAAGCAAGAATCCTCTGTATCAGGAAACGAAACACAAAGTGGATTTGGTGATGAAACCATGCCCAATGCTGACAATGACCCACAGCCAGGTCAAATTACCAGTCGAATTATAGGCGAGTTTTCAGGATGGAATGGCAGGACAGTTTTTGAGCTAGAGAATGGTCAGGTTTGGCAACAGTCCAGCAATGGTTTATTGATTGTTAAATTGACCAATCCGAGGGTGACCATCAAGAAGGCTACCTTCTCCTACAAGCTCAGTGTGGAAGGCTACAATGCCAGCGTCAGTGTGCGCAGAGTAAAATAATAAAAAGACAATAGAATCATATAGATGTGATATGAATTGGGTTATTTTATTAGTGCTAGTATTGCTGATCCTTGTTGGGCCTTCAATCTGGGTTAAAAGAACCATGTTGAAATATAGTGAACCTGGTGATCGTTACCCATTTAACGGGCATCTTTTTGCTGAAAGACTACTGCAAGCACTACAATTGAATGAGGTTACAGTTGAGTCAACCAATTTAGGGGATCATTATGATCCGATCACTAAAACGGTTCGCTTAACGGAAGAAAAATACCAATCCCAGTCATTAACCGCTATTACCGTTGCTGCCCATGAAGTGGGTCATGCACATCAACATGAAACTGGGTATCGCCCCTTCAAAATTAGAACTTTATTAGTCAAAACCATGGCTCCTGCAGAAAGATTAGGCGCTTTGATTTTAATGACTGCTCCATTTGTAGCATTGATTACCAGGGTGCCGCAGTCTGGTTTAGTGATGTTTGTGGGAGGTATTCTAACTTTGGGTTTAGGAGCGGTCATTCATTTAGTGACCCTGCCCACAGAATGGGATGCTAGTTTTAACAGAGCCTTGCCGATGTTGGAGAAAGGGAAGATTTTAAAGGAAGGTGATGACATTCATGCCAGATCTATTCTCACTGCTGCAGCATGTACCTATATTGCGGCATCTTTGATGAGTTTGATTAATATTGCCAGATGGTGGACGATTCTAAGGCGCGGCCCTCTTTAATCTGCTTGTTGAAAAATCAATTGATCTCCAGGCTTGATCTCCCATAGATCGCTGGCTTTACCGTTGATTTCAACCACCCATTTAACCGCTAACCCTGATGAAATACTTTCCAAACTATACGGTTGTGCATTTTTGTGAATTTTGATAATTTTTTGATCCTGGTCAATAAAAATAATATCAAGCTCGATGAGTGTATTTTTCATCCATATTGAAACCATTCTGGGTGGATCAAAGATAAACAGCATTCCTACATCGTCTGGCATGCTTTCGACATGCATGAGTCCTTGTTTTCGCTTGGTCTGAGTATTAGCAATGTAGGCATTGATATTGATTATCTTGCCGTTGCTCTTTATGCCAATGGGTTGTTGCTTCCATCCAATGAAGCGTTCATTAATCGAGTATTGGGCTTCTCCTTTTGGCAAAATTATTAAGAGAACAAGAATGAATATGCCTATAATGTTTTTAGCTAGCTTCATTTTCATCATATAGAAAACATCTTAAACTGAATTGAGGTGAAGTATAGAGAATAGTGCAATTGTTAAGAGATATTAATTACTGTGGTCATTGAAAACGAAAAACTGGGAAACCTTAGCGGTGAAAAATATACCAATCAATTTGGAATCACTGCAATTAAGGATGGGATGAAAAAAACCTCTGATGCTTCACTGAATAGTCGTCTTAGGAAACCAGAATGGCTCAAGGTTCAATTGCCAACCGGAAAGCATTATAAAACGTTACTGCAAGACGTCAAAGCCCATGGTTTAAATACCGTATGCCAGGAATCTAAATGTCCAAATATAGGAGAATGTTGGAACCGTAGCACGGCAACACTAATGATACTGGGCAACATATGCACTCGAGCATGCCGATTCTGTGCAGTGGATACCGGTAATCCAAAGGGTTGGATTGATCCATTGGAGCCCAATAATGTTGCTGAAACAGTTTCTTTGATGGCGCTTGATTATGTGGTACTGACCTCGGTCGATAGAGATGATTTACCCGATGGCGGTGCCCGACATATTGCACATTGTGTGACTCAAACAAAAGCTAAAAATCCTAAGGTGTTGATTGAAGTTCTGTCTCCTGATTTTTCAGGATCAACAGCATCACTCGATGTACTGTTGCAAAGCACACTGGATGTTTTTTCTCATAATATTGAAACAGTCAAACGATTAACTTCCCTTGTCAGGGACCCAAGGGCTAGCTATCATCAATCTTTGGATGTACTCATGCACGCTTATGAGAACAATATAATTACTAAATCAGGCATGATGCTTGGTCTTGGTGAAACTGATGATGAAATCATTACCACCTTGAGAGATCTTCGTTCCGTTGGAGTCAGTCTAATGACATTGGGTCAATACCTCCAACCCACAAAGTACCATCTTGATGTTGCTCGCTTTGTATCGCCAGTTGAATTTAATCGGTATAAAGAAATTGGATTGGGTATGGGCTTCAAAGAAATTGTTGCAGGACCTTTGGTGCGATCAAGCTACCGTGCAGAACAGTCCTTTTTAAATCTTTTGAACCAAATCTAATTATGATCAAGCGCAGACACTGTTGGATTCTCTCAGGTACCCTGTTTGTATCAATGATGTATTCACCATTTGCCCAGACAGCTCTCTTGGTCAGCGAGCGAGAGATCGAAATCGAATCGGCAAAACAATGGGAGCAAATGATTAACTCTGTGCCAATATCAAGAGATCTAGGAAAGAGAACTTTAGTCCGTTGCGTTTCAAGAAGAATTATTAAGCTCATCGATGAACCCTATGCCAGTCTAGACTGGGAAATAGAAGTATTTGAAGACCCAGATGCCAATGCCGTCGTCTTATCAGCAGGTAAGATAGGAGTCAACACAGGCCTTTTTGAGGTTGCAAGCAACCAGAATGAATTGGCTGCTGTCATCGGTCATGAAATAGCCCATGTAACGAACAAACACATTTATGAGAGAGCCAAAAGATCAAAGCGGACTCAGATAGGAGGTCTAATCGGTTCTGCAGTGGTGGCCAGTAAAATTGCTAGCCAACCCATCTATACACAATCTGATCTCTACGAGACTCAGAATAAAATTAATGCTATCAATACAATGTCACAGGTTTTAGAAACCTACGGTCTGAATCTCCCTTATGCCAGGGAACAGGAATCTGATGCTGATAAGACAGGCATCATTTTGATGGCTCAGGCAGGATTTAATCCAATTGCCACGATGACTCTATGGAAAAAAATGAAACAGCAAGATAAAGAAAAAAGGGTACCTGAATTTGCAAGCACACATCCTTCATCGTCCAATAGAATCAATGGTCTTGCTAGCCAACTTTCTGATGCCCTGGCGGTCTATAACAAAGTTGAGAAAAAACCCAATTGTGGTTATAGATAATGGTTATTCCACTAGGAGATGAAAATCCGACGCATTCAAAACCGATCGTCAGCATTGCAATCCTGATTATTTGTTGTCTTGTTTTCCTATGGCAATTTAGTTTAGGGTCAGATGGTGGTAAAGCAATTTATGCACTAGGGGTTATTCCAGCAAGCCTTATTCAGGGGATAGAGCTACCTGCAGAGATACAATGGGTGAGTCCAGGTATGACCTTGATCACCTCCATGTTTTTGCATGGCGGGTTTATGCACTTAGGTGGAAATATGCTCTATCTCTGGATTTTTGGTGATAACGTTGAAGATATATTAGGCAAGTTCCCATTCATCCTGTTTTATTTAGTTTGTGGTATTGTCGCAGCTCTGACGCAAGCGCTGCCAGAACCAGGCTCACAAATACCTATGATTGGTGCCAGCGGTGCTATTTCAGGTATATTGGGAGCATATGTTGTGTTCTTTCCAAAACATAAAGTTAAAGTGGCAATCCCGTTCGGATTTTTTATCCAAATACTTCGTTTGCCTGCTTATGTAGTATTGTTGTTTTGGTTTGTTCTACAATTGTTCAATAGTGCCAGCGCTGGAGCAAGTGGCGGTGTGGCTTTCCGTGCACACATTGGCGGTTTTGTAGCTGGTTTAGTTCTTGGGCCTGTATTTGCGGTTGTGACCAGGAGGACAAGGGAAAAATTGAAAGGAGAGAATGAATAATGAAAAAAATAGTATTGAATAATTTAATCATCGTGGGGTTACTGTTTGGAATAGTTTTCGCAGACCTAACTGTTGCCCATTCACTGGAAAGTATTATCGCTGGTGAGCATCGATCGGATACCAATAAAGCTAGAGACGCATACAGGCATCCTCAACAAACCTTGGAATTTTTTGGCTTAGAGGAAGATATGACTGTAGTTGAAATATGGCCCTCTGGAGGTTGGTATGCTGAGGTTATTGCCCCATATCTGAATGAATCGGGACAATATATCTCTGCAGGATATGATCCTAATGACGAAAATTCTTATTTTCGAACAAATGTAGCTAAGTTTTTGAATCGATTAAGTCTAGATCCAGATCTTTTTAGCAATGTGCAGCACACTGTTCTTAAACTGCCCGACCGAATCGAAATTGCAGAACCCAACTCAGCTGATATGGTGCTGACTTTCAGGAATATCCATAATTGGATGTCTCGTGGACAGGCAGAAGCTGTGTTTGAAGGGTCTTTCAAAGCACTTAAACCCGGAGGTGTGTTAGGCGTGGTTGAACACAGAGGTGACTCCTCTATACCTCAAGATCCAGAGGCTAAATCAGGGTATGTCAATCAAGATTACGCCATTGCTTTGGCAGAGAAAGTTGGTTTTGTCTTTGTAGCATCTTCTGAGATCAATGCGAATCCCAAAGATACCAAGAATCATCGAGAAGGCGTTTGGACACTCCCCCCCACCTATAGCAGCCTCAATGATCATGAGAAGGAGAGATATTCCGAGATTGGGGAAAGTGACCGATTTACCTTAAAATTCCATAAACCAGAATAAGCCGAAGATCATTCAATGATTCGTATTCTAGTAGTAGTATGCTGCCTATTATCCATAGGTCTTGGAGCACAACAAGAATCCACTGTGATTATAATTTCCATGGATGGCGTTTCCCATGACATAGAGGATAATGCTTCATTGACAGCATTCAAGCGCATGGAACAATTAGGGATCAAGGCAGATCACCTGATTCCTGTCTATCCATCAACAACCTACCCAGGCCATGTTTCTTTGGCAACTGGGGTTTATCCAAATCGCCATGGAATCCTGCATAATTCTTTTATTGATGCCCAAAAAGGATTTTTCAACTACGATGCCGATGCCAACTGGATTGAAACTCCACCCATTTGGGTTTTGGCAGAACAACATAGCATCACTACGGCTGTTTTTTTCTGGGTTGGATCCGAAACTGATTGGCACGGTATAGGTGCTTCTTATCGAAAAGCACCTTTTGATCCCAATATCACAGAGGAAGAAAAAATTGATCAAATTCTACAATGGCTTGACATGGATGATGACCAGCGACCCAGGTTAATTATGAGTTATTGGGATGGGACCGATGACCTAGGACACATTGATGGTCCAGAAAGCCCAAGAGTTTCTCAACAGCTGCTGAGACAGAATAATCTTTTGCAGAATTTAATCACTGCCATTGATGTAAGAGAAGCTTGGGATTATGTGACACT
>CAXGBD010000047.1:0-9290 GCA_964008355.1 uncultured Gammaproteobacteria bacterium
GCGGGAATAGCTCAGTTGGTAGAGCGCAACCTTGCCAAGGTTGAGGTCGCGAGTTCGAATCTCGTTTCCCGCTCCAGTTTTTTAAAAAAGAAAATATAGGAGAAAACTATGAGATATTTATTTTTAATTCCAATTCTTTTCATGAATCTGGCATTTGCTGAAATCTATGAAGATTATGATTTAGAAGAAAATGTAATTGAACTGACTGTAATTGCAGTTGAACCAAATTATGTTGATAATTACTTGGTCAATCTCAAGAAAACTTGGGTTAGAAGTGCAGATATCCAGAAAGAATTGGGCCATATTGTTGACTATGGTGTTTACACATCAAATGTTGCTAATAGCCCAAATGTATGGATTTCAGTAACTTATGAGAATATGGCAGCAATGCAACCAAGCGAAGAAAAATATAACCAGGTCAACAAAATCATCGAAGAACGCTTTAGTGAATCTGAAGAAGAATACGATGCAATTTCGAAAGGATACGAAGAAATTAGAAAAATGGTAGATTACCAAATCATCAATAAAGTTATTTTCAAATAAATCTTTTTGAATCAGAGGGCTTCTGCAAAGGAGCCTCTCTAAAATTATATAGCTTGGTCAATAATTTGTAGGAGGAAAAAATGAAACTCAGTAAATCTTCAATTGTTATTATAGTTGCTCTTGGCATTTTCTTAATATATATGTTTGGTCAAAGTGAGTCCTCACTAGAGATAGTGGATTTTTCTATGGATAAGCCCGAGGCACCAACCACCTCTATTGCCTCTAATGAGAATAGAAACCCATATTATGGGGATCTTCATGTGCACACAAAATACTCTTTTGATGCCTATGTCTTCGGGATCACAGCGACACCAGATGATGCGTATCGTTATGCTCAAGGTGAAGGTATTAAGCACCCTTTGGGTTATGAAATGAAGCTACGTGAACCCTTGGATTTTTACGCTGTGACAGACCATGGTATTTATATGGGGATGATGGAAGCCTATGCTGATACCTCCACCAAAATATCTCAAAACTCCTGGGCCATACCTATTCACAATATTAATAGTCCAGAGAATCTTAATGATGGGTCCTTTGCTACGAGAGCTAATCTATTTAGCTCACTGATACGTGGAATCATCATTAATCCATATCCATATTGGCATCCCAAGGTAATAAGAGCCTGGTTTACTAAAAATACTGCACTGGCCCTCAAATCGTTTGATTATGACGTGCATAAATCTGCTTGGGCTGATGTTGCCAGAGCTGCAGAAGAACATAATGATCCAGGAAAATTTACTTCATTTATTGGCTATGAATTTACTTCTTCAACTAATGTTGAGGGTGGGAACCTTCACAGGAATGTCATCTTTAATTCTTCGAAAGCCCCGATTAGACCTTGGTCAAGAATTGATTCTATCAACCCTGAAGACTTGTGGACTTGGATGGATAAATTAAGGGACAAGGGAGTAGATTCTTTGGCCATGCCACACAATAGCAATGGCTCCAATGGTCAGATGTTTGAAATGGAGACATTTAGAAGTTATCCAATAGACACTATCTACTCTGAAAAAAGAATGAGAAATGAACCAGTTGTTGAAATTACCCAAGTCAAAGGAACCTCGGAAACTCACCCATTACTTTCGCCTGATGACGAGTGGGCAGACTTTGCAATTATGGATAAAAGAATTGGCAGTAGGCCTCCAACATACAGCATGGCTCCAGGTGGTTATGTGAGAGATGCTTATTTAAGAGGTCTAAGTCTGTCGTGGACACGCCAAGGAAATCCTTATAAGTTTGGCCTCATAGGTTCAAGTGATTCTCATACTGGAGCAGGGGCATATGATGAGAATAATTATTGGTCTAAAGTAGGTCTGCTGGATGGCACTGCTGAGGCAAGAGGGGCCGTACCTTTAACTGCAGAGAGAGTCGAGATGTTAAAAGAGTATTCAAAGGAATATAGACAACCCCTTGGCATTAGTGAGGAAGAACAGGGCACATATACTGCTCCTGGATTTTTTGATCAATGGGGAGCTTCAGGCTTAGCTGTAGCCTGGGCTGAAGAAAATACTAGGGATTCAATATTTAAAGCGTTTAAGAGGAAAGAAGTTTTCGCGACAACTGGCACTAGGATGGCTGTTCGATTTTTTGCAGGTTATGACATGCAATCTATAGATCTAAATTCTGAATCCCTGATCAAGGAAGCTTATGCAAAAGGTGTGACCATGGGTGCTGACTTGATGGCTGAAGGAACACAATCTCCTGATTTTCTAGTTTGGGCGCAGCGTGATAAAAATGGCACTCCGCTTCAAAGAATTCAAATCATCAAAGGTTGGATTGATCCCACCAGTTCAACACCTTATGAAATGGTCTATGATGTGGTATGTTCAGATGGATTAAGCGTTGATCCTCTCACACATAGATGTCCTGATAATGGAGCCAGGGTGGATATTAATGATTGTTCGATCTCACAGGATGTCGGTTCAGCAGAGCTTAAAACGACATGGTCTGATCCAGATTTTAATCCAGAAGCTAAATCTTTCTACTATGTTAGAGTTTTGGAAAATCCAACCTGTCGATGGTCAACCTGGGATGCTATTAAAGCAGGCTATAAACCTAGATCGGGTTTACACCAAACGATACAGGAAAGGGCATGGACTTCACCTATTTGGTACATCCCACAAAAAGGTGATTTAGATATAATCCCATTAGGAGGAACCTTTAGAACAGTGAATTAATATTTAGTTCTAACTTCCACTAAAATTGCGTACAAGAATATTAATTTTCTTTATAGTCGGATTACTGATCTTTTTTCTTGATGTCGCCTTCAATTCTGATGAAAGTGATAAAGATATTTATATCTCTGACCAAGAATTAACCAGCCTTATTACCGCCTGGAAATCTCAAGTAGGCAGAAATCCTACAGATGAAGAGATTGTTAAAATAATCAACAATCTAGTTGAAGAGGAAATTCTCTATAGAGAGGCTCTATCATTGGGACTGGATAAAGAAGATCGGATCATCAAGAGAAGACTGGCTCAGAAGATAACATTCTTAAAACAAGAAACTCTTCCTGAAAATCCCAATCAAGAAATTTTAGAACAATTTTATAATGAACATAAAGAGCGGTATTTTACCAAGCCTAGCTATAGCTTTACCCATCTATTTTTTGCACAAGACACTGATTCTGAAAGAAGGTCTATACAAGCATTACAAGACTTATTGGACGACAAAGCACCGATAGATTCAGATCCTTATTTTCTAGGTAAAAACTTCACAGACAAAACCATTGAGGAGATTGCTAGAAACTTTGGCAATGATTTCATAGTGGCTTTTGATCACTTGGAGTCAAATCAGTGGTCTGGGCCTTTTGAATCATCCTTTGGACACCACTTAGTGTTATTGAGAGATTACAAGGATGGTTTTTATCCGTCTTTTAATGAAATCAAAGATCAAGTACTCAATGATTATTTTACCCAAATCAAAGAGAATGCCGTAGAGCAATATATTAATGATGTTAAATCTGAGTACAGAATCATTATTAATCCAAAATTAGAATTTTGATGTTTAGTTTGAGGCTGTCAGGTTTACTGTGTTTACTTATTGTTGCCCCACAACTGAGTGCACATGAGTTTAATCCAGCCCACCTTGTCATAGATGAAACTGCAGAAAATAAATATCAAGTTAATTGGATGTATCCGATCAAAAATATCGGCCCAAGAGCTGAGATTATTGTTCCTAGCACTTGTTCAAGCAAAGCCCAATCCCCTTACAAGCAAGGTAAGTATTTAGTCGAGAAGATCGATTTACTTTGTGGCGAATCCCTAAAAGGTCAAACGATAGAAGTCACAAATCTGAGCGTGCTTACAGATGCTCTGGTGACCATTACTTACCTTAATAAGGATGTATTTGAGGGCTTAATGAACCTTAAAGAATCAAAGCTTCTGGTACCTGTACAACAGCAGTCTTTCCCATCAAGTTACTTTGGTCTTGGTGTCGATCATCTTCTTAGTGGCACAGATCATATTCTTTTTATCCTCGGTCTGTTGTTTCTTGTGACCGGTATTATGAATATGATTAAAACAATAACTGCATTTACGATTGCCCATAGTATTACTTTAGGGCTTTCTGTACTGGATCTAATAGCTTTACCTCGAGCTACTGTTGAGGCTGTCATTGCTTTGACTATAATCTTTTTAGCTCTCGAAATTAGTGAGAAAAGAATCTACAAATCAACACCCTGGCTTATTGCATTTGCATTTGGCTTATTACACGGCTTAGGTTTTGCTAACGCATTAACTGGAATAGGTATCGCGAACGAGCAATTACTGCTCTCTTTACTCTTTTTTAACTTTGGTATTGAAGCCGGCCAGTTATTAATGATTCCTATTTTTGGTGTTTTAATTTGGTTGGCTTATAAATTCAATAAATACAATCAATCAGCTACCTGTGTTTCATACATATTAGGTGCAATGGGTTTTTTCTGGCTTATTAATAGAACTGTTGGAATAATTTACTAAAAATAGAGAGGAGACAAAATTGTGCTGACAGCTATGACACGTGAGATAAATGCTGCCATGAACAGTTGTGAATTGACTTTTTTAACCAGAGATAAGATCGACATGGATCTTGCGAAACAACAACATCAACAGTATCAATCAGTATTGTCTTCACTCGGATGCGAGATCGTCATTGTGCCGACCGAATCAAATTTGGCAGATTCTGTATTTATCGAGGATACAGC
Source organism: uncultured Gammaproteobacteria bacterium (assembly GCA_964008355.1). Lineage (GTDB taxonomy): Bacteria > Pseudomonadota > Gammaproteobacteria > Steroidobacterales > UBA11654 > DTSX01. The sequence continues at coordinate 4,727 of CAXGBD010000047.1, forward strand.
GGTGGTTCTAGATGAAGTTGCAGTGTTATGCCGGCCGGCGACAGCATTAAGAGGACAGGAGGTTGCAGGTGTTGAGGATGTTCTGCAACAATATAGAACACTTATCTCAATTCAGTCTCCTGGTACTCTCGAAGGCGGTGACCTGCTTCGTGTCGGTAAAGTCATTTATGCCGGTCTCTCCACACGATCGAATCAAAATGGTATCGAACAATTGAGTCGCATTGTTGCGGACTACGGATTTTCCGTGAAAACAGTAGAAACAGAAAAGTGTCTGCATTTAAAATCCGCTATTTCAGAAGTTGCCCCTGGCGTGCTTCTCATTAATCCTGACTGGATTAGTAGGTCTACTTTTAAGAATTATGAATTGATTGATGTCGACAAGGAAGAAGCGCACGCTGCCAACGCACTTCTTGTCGGTCAAAAGATAATTTATCCCTCTTCATTCCCACGCACCCTGGAAAAACTGGTGAATGCTGGTCTCGATGTGACACAGGTCAACGTGTCTGAACTGCAAAAGGCTGAAGGTGCAGTTACTTGCTGTAGCTTGATTTTCAAAATGTCTTTGTAATTGCTATTTGATAGTTTGATTATTTTAATCAACGAACAATTCTTCTCAAACGGCAACGGTAATCTCAGTAATCAATAGTCTTTGTAAGAACGGGGTGGATTAGGTAAATTAGATAAATATGAATCATAATCAAGGAAATTACCCAATGAGATCTGTGAAAACAACAATAGTAGTGATGGTTATGAGCTTATTCTTCGGTAGCTCAAATTGTTTTGCAATGGATACAGTTGATCCGGAATTGCTTTCCGCCATGGAATACCGACTGGTAGGACCACATCGAGGTGGCCGTGTTACAACAGTTGCAGGGGTGCCAGACAAACCACAACTATATTACATGGGAGCAACTGGTGGTGGTGTGTGGAAGACAGAAAATGCTGGTTTGACTTGGGAAAATATCTCGGATGGTTTTTTTAACGTCGGCACCATTGGTGCCATTGCTGTGGCAGAATCTGATCATAATGTTATCTATGTTGGTACCGGAGAAAAGTCTATCCGTGGTGTGACTACTAGTCAGGGAGACGGTATCTATAAATCAACGGATGCAGGTGCAACCTGGATGCATATCGGACTCCCTAAAGCAGGACAAATTTCACGTATCAAGATTCATCCAACGAATCCTGATATTGCCTATGCCGGGGCACAGGGTCAGATCTGGGGGCCCAATAAAGAGCGTGGTGTCTATCGTACGATGGATGGTGGCAAGACTTGGGAGCAGGTTTTGAGTGTTGATGCACAAACTGGTGCGACTGATCTTAGAATGGATCCGACCAATCCAAGGATTCTGTATGCAGCCATGTGGGAGCATGGCCGCAAACCTTGGTATGTCTTATCTGGTGGCACTGCCGGGGGGATTTTTAAGTCGACAGATGCGGGTGATAACTGGGAGAAGCTAACCAATGGTCTGCCTGAACTGATTGGCAAGATCGGAGTGGATGTTTCTGCAAGTAACCCGAATCGATTGTACGCAATTGTTGAAGCTATGCCTGGTGAGGGCGGCTTGTACCGTAGTGATGATGGTGGGACCTCTTGGGAATTGAAAAACAAGTCACGTATTCTTTGGACCCGCTCCTGGTACTATATGCACATCGCGGCTGACCCAGTGAACGAGGATATTGTCTACGTACTCAATGCACCATTTATGAAATCAATTGATGGCGGTGTGACTTTTGAAAAGAAATCCACACCACATGGTGATCATCATGATCACTGGATTAATCCCTATAACAATAAGAACATGATCAACGGTAATGATGGTGGTGCGACTATTACTTTTGATGGTGGTGAATCCTGGTCGAGTATTATGAACCAGCCAACAGCACAGTTTTACCGAATCAATACAGATAATCAGTTCCCGTACCGTATTTATGCAGGGCAACAAGACAACAGTACTGTCGCCATTCTTAGTCAAACGTATGGCAACAGTATAGGTAATGATGACTTTTATCCGGTAGGGGGTGGCGAGAGTGCTCATATTGCTTTCGATCCTGACAATCCACGCCTGATCTATGCCACTAGTATCAACAGTACACTCACTGAATATGATGCTGATAATGAACGCATTAGAGAAATTAAACCTTATCCAGAATTTATATTTGGAATGGAGTCAAAGGATCTGCGCTACCGTACCAACTGGAATGCTCCCGTTACTGCATCACCCCAGGATCCCAGCGTTATCTATTATGGTACAGAAAAGCTATTGAAGACCACTGACCGCGGAGTGACATTTGAACAAATCAGTCCGGATTTGACCAAGAATGAAAAAGATAAGCAAGGCCTGAATGGTGGACCTATTACTGCCGAGAATGTCGGTGCAGAATTTTATGGTACTATTCTGACCATCACCGCATCGCCACATGAATATGGCACGGTTTGGGTTGGTAGTGACGATGGTCTAATCCATGTCACTCGTAATGATGGCGAAAGCTGGAACGAAGTCACACCTCAAGATCTACGTGGTGCCATGATTAACTCTATCGAAGTGAGTCCGCACGATCCCGGCACGGCTTATGTTGCTGTCGCTGGCTATAAGATGAATGATTTCAGGCCATACATCTATAAACTGACGGATTTTGGACGACAATCGAGAAGAATTGATAGGGGGTTACCAGATGATAATTTTATTCGTGTCGTTCGTGAAGATCCTGAACGGCAGGGACTCCTATTCGCTGGTAGTGAAGTTAGTCTCTATGTGTCTTTTGATGATGGTGATAACTGGCAGTCACTGGCTCTCAACCTGCCGCCGGTACCAATTACTGATCTAGCAATTCGTCAAAATGACCTTGTTGTCTCCACGCAAGGCAGGGCCCTCTGGGTGCTTGACGACCTGTCTGCTCTGCGTCAAGTGCAAAATGACATGATAAGTAAGCCACTGCATGTTTTTACCCCTGGACCAGTTGAGATGATTAAGGGTAGTAATCCATCTGAACCCTCCAAGACCAAGGGCACGAACCCCCTTCGTGGCGTTGTATTCAACTACCACATTCGTGATGAACAAGAAGATCCGTTAACCATTGAGATCACCGATAATAACGGTAATCACGTGCGCACCTATTCAAGTGAAGAAAGTGACTTTGAACGTTGTATCATTGCTAATATAGATCAGCGTCTACCGTTTAAAGTCAAATATCCACCAAAAGAGCAGGGTGCTAACAAGTGGGTCTGGGATATGCGCAGACATGGTCTGCATTGCATTGATGATATTAAGTTATTCGAGGGATTTGCTGGCGCATATGTTATGCCTGGCACCTATCAGGCACGTATTTCAATTGGTGGTGCTGAAGATACTGTGACCCTCAATCTCATCACAGATCGTCGAATTACAGCTGACAGTCACGCTATTGCCGAAGTTGAACAAAAGGTTTTCGATTTAACAGCGTTGATGAACGAGTTGCTTGACAGTCTAACCTCTATTCGAAAGTCAAGAACTCAGATCAAGACTTTGATGACTGACTTCCCTGACGCAGAGTTGCTTCAGGATTCTGGTCAGAGTGCAATTGATCGTCTATCTGCATGGGAAAGAGAAGTTCTGCAGGTTGATTACGAGACTTACGAAGATGAAGATAATCTTCCAGGCAAGCTTGTCAAACAGGTGCGTCATCTACTGGATGTAATCGACGATGCAGGTCCACCAATCGCAGCAGGTGCGCTTGAACGATTGAGAGACCTTGAAGATGAATGGGCCAATTTACAGGCTGAACTACGAGACATTTCAACCTCAGATATCGAGGCTGTCAATAATTGGGCCAGTACAAATACTATCCCACATATTTCACCACCCATTGCACGGCGCTAATTTTGGCACGTAGATGAAATTCCATGGTTCATTTTCCAATGTGATAAGCGTTTAGGTATGCAGCAAAGATCAAAGAAAATCCCTATCATTATTATCATTGTGTGCATTCTTATTGTAGTGCTTTCAATCTACTTAGAAGGTAATAAAAAAGCTGAAAAAATTGGACCTGATTTGATTGTTTTCAATGCTGATATCAGAACCTCAGACCCAAAGTCTCCAATAGCTCAAGCTTTTGCTGTCAACAAAGGAAAATTTATTGCTATAGGAACCAATCAAGAGATTCAGAGCCTAGGAAAAAAAAATACCCAACAAATTGATGCACAAGGGCTTAGCGTTTTGCCTGGGTTCATAGACAGCCATACCCACTTATCTTCGGGTGGAAAAATTGTTACCGGGGTTAATTTAACCGGTGTTAAAGAAAAATCTGTGTGGTTAGATATGATTGCAGAAAAAATCAAGACAATGGAATCGGGTGAATGGTTATTGGGTGGTCGCTGGGATTACACTCTTGAAAATAAGGGCTTGCCTACCCGTTGGGAATTAGACGAAGTTTCTCCCCATAACCCAGTGGCACTATCTGATATTGATGGCCATAGCATGTGGGTAAATACTTTAGCTATCGAGAAGGCCAAGATCACAGCTGATTCAATTGTTCCAGTCGGTGGACAAATAATGCTTGATGAAGACACTGGAAAACCCAATGG
>CAXGBD010000048.1:0-8757 GCA_964008355.1 uncultured Gammaproteobacteria bacterium
GTCCGTATTTTGCGTAGGTTTGCTCAACTGATTCAGCCATCATGCTCAACGCTGGGTCCACGCTAAATATACTCTGGAGATATAATGGTATCTCGTTTGAAGAAAGCCCCAATATAGGCACCAATACCCGGATTAAATATGCCCCTTCAGAAGAAGCATCAAGATTTGTCCATGATTGTTTACTGTCTACTTGGATAATTTCTGCCTTGGTAGGAAGCCTAGGGTTTAAACCGCTTAATGTTTGAGTGCTTTGTCCTATAATCTGTAGCTCTCTATTTAAGACCAACAGCTCTAAAGCCAAAGAGCTCTCTCTAAGTGTATGAAGTTGTTGGTCTATCTCCTCAATACTTGTGAGCTTGAGTGACATATTTGTTGATTTAAATAATCCTTCCTGAATTTGCTCATCGAGCGCAGAGCGCCCTAGCATAAGCGCATTAGTAAGCCCTGTTTCTACTTCTGCATCAAACCAAACATCAATTCCTTTATTCATAAAATTTGTTGCAAAGAAAAAAACTACTGCGATTGGAATAACAGAGAGCATCCCAAAAACCAGGGTCATTTTTAAACGTAGTTTGGCGCCCAGTTTGTTTTTTTTATAATCGTTAACCAGTTGCCTGCCGCTCACTGCTACAAGCACAAACAACACAAAGAATGAGACCGTGTTGACCATTAAAATAGGTGTTTGCAATCTATTAAATTCTTCCGGGTTGTCAGATGCAAACATAAGAGCCAATAAAGAAAAGGCACTTAATCCTAGCAGTAAAAAAATAAACCTTTTTGTTATTTTTTGTTTTATTTGAAAAGTGGCCATTGGATTTGTTCTGTTTGAAAATCTAAACTATCGCGCCAAAAGGTTAGGGTTTTAATCCACTGTGGGACCCCTTGGGCTTTAATGCTAGCCGATAAAAAAACCTGATAGCTCTCATCAATATTAATCAATGAATCGTCCAACACAGGAAATTTATTGATGGTGCCCAGATTACTCAGGGTTGTTTCAATGGTTGGGTAAGATGTTTCTCTTCCGGTGTTGGTGTTTAAAACAGTGTACCTCTGAGTAAAGGCGTTGTATTTGATGGTGTAGTTTTGACTCAGTTGACCAATTTCTTGATCAACCCGCCAAGGTTTAATATTGACAATGAGAAAATCAAGGTCAATATCAAAAACCAAACCAGAGTTTAAAGCTTGAAGGTAGGCTCTATCAAAAGAAAATTCTATATTGATATCAGAATAATAAACCCCTTCTATTAAAAAAGATTCGCCTTTTATTAGTTTAACGGGCTGTGCATAAACGATGCTTGTGGTAAATAGAAAAACCACTAACGCCACAACCATATATCCTTTGATTTTATTAATGTTGTTTTTCATATCGGGTTAAATAGTTTATTAGAAAACCATCTATTATTACCAGTATGTGTTTACCAAGAACACAGGATTTGCTAGATCACTGGCCTAGAGTTTTTCCTTCATAAGCAAAGCCTTTGCAAAAATCCAGTGCCGGCATTTTTTTTCTACCTTCTAGTTGCACGCTGATTAAGGAAAGCATTCCATCACCTGTGGTAACTAGTATTTCGTTTGATGAAGTCTTGATGATAGAACCAGGCTTAAGGGTATCATTGGTTTGCTTGCTTAGTTTAGCGTCCCAAATACGAAAGTTCTTTTGTTCTAGTATAGAGTGCGCAATTGGCCAAGGGTTGAATGCTTTGATTTTTTTCAAAATCTCTGGCGCTGGTCTTGTCCAATTAATAATTGCGTCTTGTTTTGTAAGTTTTGGTGCATACGTTGCTTTTTGGTGTTTTTGTTCATTAGGAAGTAAATTTTTATTAACTATCTCTACAATATTATCTGTGATTAACCTTGCAGACATATTCGCCAGACGACTTGATAAAGCCAGCGCGTTTTCTTCTGGGTCTATAAATGTTTCAGCTACAGCAAAAACAGGACCAGCATCAAGCTCAGAAGTCATTCTAATTAAACTGATTCCTGTTTTGGTATCGCCGTTTAAAATAGACGACTGGATAGGGGACGCACCTCGCCATAAGGGCAACAAAGAGGGGTGGACATTTATTGATTCGCAATGTGGAATATCTAGAATTTTTTGTGGGATTAAACCAGCGTAAGCAATTGTTATTAAGAGATCAGGGGACAGGTTTTTAATTGTTGCAAAAACATTTTCTCTCTCTAATGACTCAAAATCTAGTAGTGTTAATCCTACCTTTTCAGCAAATTGTTTAACTGGGTTCTTGGTTTGTTTTAACCCTCTTCCAGCTGCCCTATCAGGTTGGGTCATAACGGCGACAATTTGGTAGTCTAAATTATTAAGTCTTTTAATTGTCGGCACAGAAAAAGCTGATGCCCCTGCAATAATAATTTTAATAGAGGCCGCTTTCATTCACACAATCCCTCATTTATATTATTCTCGCATTGTTTTGCTTTTCTATTGCAGCTGCTTTTTTTTGTTTTTTTATTTTTTTTCTAATCCTTTGTAGTTTTACATCAGAAATTTGATCGATAAAAAGCTTGCCGTCTAGATGGTCTATTTCGTGCTGGATACACACGGACAAAAGCCCATCAGCGGCAAAAGAGATTTTCTTTCCACGTATAGATTCCGCCCTAAACATAATACTTTCAAAGCGTTTGATGTCTGCTTTGATATCTGGAACAGAAAGACAGCCCTCGTTGCTATCTACGCTCCCTTGATGTGAATCGATAACAGGATTAACAAAAACTAATGGCTCGTCCCTATTTTCAGAGATATCTAAAACAATGAGTCGAATGGGTTTGTTAACTTGCGGAGCCGCAAGACCAATCCCTTGTTCTTTATACATGGTGGCCAACATATCTTTAGAAAATCGTATTAACTGGTCATCAAAATCATGGACAGGTTTTGATTTTTTTCTGAGCCTTTTGTCTGGCTCTGTAATTACCTTTAGTGTCTTCATAACCACAACATACCACTGAAAATTAATAAAAGAGTCACATGATAGCACTTAGAAGACTAGTCTTATCAGCTCTTGAGAGCAATCGTTAGAAAAGAATAAAAAAATAAAAATGTTTGACCTATTGCTTCTTTTCGTACATTCTCAACGAAACCAACCACTATTTCCTTGTTATATGAATCATAAAATGAAAGAGGCCTTCCTGGATGTGCTGCTTTATTTGTTTGAGTATTATTCAGAAGAGCCTGGTTTAAGCAAAAGCAACGAAACCCAGATTAGAAACGAGCTTGTACTGGCTGGTTTTAAAAAAGATGCTATTGAGCACGCGATGGACTGGGTTGATGTGTTTAACAAATCACCCAACAAGATTAATATTAAAAAACCAAAAAAATACTCAGTTAGAATTTTAAGCGACAGTGAAAAATCTTTGATTAATGAAGAGTGTCAAAACTACATTACAAGACTTGAAAGATTTGGGCTGTTACCACCCTTAAAGAGAGAAGTGCTCATTGATAAACTGACAAGTATTGGTTTTGAGCCTTTGGATATTGAGGTGGTAAAAGCCCTGAGTATTTTAATGCTTTTCCAAGAACCAAATATTGACGTGAAACTAAATACCATAGAGGGAGACGCTTTTTGGGAATCCCCCTCTAAACTGAACTAAATAAAAAAACAATGGACTATATTATAGCCGCGCACGTCGCGGCTTGTTTATAGAATAATAAAATGACAAAGCTTGTTATCGTTGAGTCGCCCGCTAAAGCAAAGACCATACAACAATACTTGGGTGGTGATTATAGAGTTTTAGCCACTATTGGGCATATTAGGGAATTACCAAAAAAAGATGCTATTGACCCAGCAAACAATTATGCAATGACTTACATCACCATCCCTGGAAAAGAAGAAGCCATTAAAAAAATAACTGACGCACTAAAAGATGTAGAGGAAGTTATTCTGGCTACTGACCCTGACAGAGAAGGTGAGGCCATCGCCTGGCATGTCTCTGAGCTTTTAAAAACAAAACACGCTAAAAAAATTAATGGAAAAGAAATTAAAAGAGCTGTGTTTTATGAAATCAGTAAAGAGGCGGTCAAGGATGCCGTTTCTAAACCTCGGGACATAGCCCTGGATTTGGTTGAATCACAAGAAACAAGAAGGGCTTTGGATAGACATTTTGGGTTTACCCTATCCCCTCTTTTGTGGCGACTTTTTCCAAGCAACAATCACTCTGCAGGAAGAGTGCAAAGTCCGGCATTGCGGATGATTGTTGAAAGGGAAAAAGAAATTGAAGCGTTTGTGCCTCAAGAATATTGGACGGTTGGCGCCCTGTTGCAAAAAGAAGAAAAAATAGATGTAAAACTAACCTTGTACGAAAACGAGCCCGTAAAAAAATTCACTTTTGTGTCCAGCGCTCTTGTTGAGAGCGCTACCACAAAACTGGAAACTGGTTGCAAAAATGGCATGAGAGTAGCTTCTGTTGTGAACAAGCAAATAAAGCGTGGTCCAAAAGCACCGTTTAGAACCTCGGTGCTAATGCAACAAGCATCAGCTAAATTTAGTTTTACTCCTAAAGATACTATGAGATATGCACAATCACTGTTTGCAAGGGGAGACAAGGGTGATGGATTGATTACATATATAAGGACTGACTCTATTGAAATTGATAAAACTAAACTGCCTTTAATTCAACAAAAAGTTGTTGCTCTTTACGGAGAAGATTTTCTTGAAAGAAGAAAGTTTAAAAACAAAAAGGAGGCAAAAAATACTCAAGAAGCTCATGGAGCTATAACGCCGGTTGATATAAATATATTACCAGACAGCTTAAAAACACAACTGAGTGACAATGAGTTTAAGCTTTATAATTTAATTTGGGAAAGAACTATAGCTTCCCAAATGAAGGATGCTATTTTTGAACGAACGACTATCGAATTTGTGCCCAACGGTTTGCCCGACTTAGCTTCCTTTGTTTTTTCTGAACAAAAACTGCTCTTTCCAGGTTATCTTCTAGCAACAAAAGAAGAGGTGCGTAACAAAAAACCGCCCAATATAAAGGAAGGGGATGTTGTTGATTTTCTAAACCTGACCAAAGAGCAGCATTTTACGGAGCCACCACCAAGGTTTAATGATGCAAGCATGATAAAAGCCCTTGAGGAAAAAGGCATTGGCAGGCCCTCAACCTATGCGGGTATCTTATCTAGGTTGCTAGACAGGGCCTATATAATCTCAACCCAAAGAAGGTATGAGCCTTCTGATATGGGCAGACTCGTTAGCAACTTCTTGAATGGAAGCTTTGCTGATTACATCAATGACGAGTTCACTTCAAAAATGGAGAATAATTTAGATGCTATATCTAATGGTTCCAAAAGCAAAAAAGACGTCTTGGATCAATTTTGGTCGCCTTTAGAAGAAGAGGTGGCAACAGCAGGAAAAAAATTAACAAGGAGAGACGTGAACCCACAAAGATTGCTTGGCACAGACCCAGAAGTTAACAAGCCTATTTTTGCTCGGATGACAAAAAACGGCCCCGCTGTTCAGAGGGGGGATATAGATGCCGGTGATGATCCCGAATGGAGAGCTCTTAAAAAAGGACAAAAGCTTTTTTCAATTACATATAAAGAAGGTCTGGATTTGTTTAAAGCAACCGACAGTATTCTTGGCACCCATCCAGATACTAACGCACCGATAATTGTTAGAGAAACCCGATTTGGCCCAGTGGTTCAGCTTGGAACCAATGAAGATGGAAACAAACCAAGATATGTGAGTCTTATAAAAGGGGAGAATATGGAAGAGGTGGGCCTAGAAAGAGCCTTACAATACTTAAGCTTGCCAAGAGATGTTGGCAAGGACCCAGAATCAGGCGAAACTATTTTTGCTACCATGGGCCCCTATGGACCTTATCTCAAAAGAGGCTCCCAAAATTTCTCACTTCGAAAAGGCTGTGATCCTTTTACAGTTGGATTGGATGAGGCCTTGACTAGCATTGCTAGCAAAAAAGGCAGCACAAACATCAAGGAGTTTGAAGATTCAAATATTAAAATTAAAGAGGGGCGCTGGGGGCCTTATATCACCAATGGAAAATTGAATGTTTCGGTGCCCAAAAATACAGACCCAAAAACCCTCACTGAAGAAGACTGTCTTGCTCTTTTGGACGCAAAACAGAAAAAAAACAAAAACAAGAAGAAAAAGAAGAGGTAATTATAAAATACACAGGACATGAATCATGTTTTCTTCTTCTGATTATAAAAATATACATGACGTATTGATCCATGGAGGGTTAATAGCTTTCCCAACAGAGTCGATATTTGGGCTAGGATGTGATCCTGGGAATAAAAAAGCTGTAGAGAAATTAAAAAGAATTAAAAACAGACCTCAGGAAATGGGCTTTATCCTGCTCACCCCAAATCTGGCAACCATATCCCAATGGATTGACCCTGATAAAAAACAAACCGAAATAATTTCCGCGCCTGTACAGCGGCCCACAACCTATATTGTGCCGGCCAGTAAATCAGTACCTCCTTGGCTTACCACTAACAACACATTAGCGATCCGAATAAACAAAGATCCAATTATCCAAGGTTTGTCGGATATGTTGGGTCTTCCAATTATCTCGACCAGTGCAAACCAGCACGGCAAAACACCTTGTCAGTCTGCTAGTGAGGTTCAAAAAACTATGGGCCCTCTGCTGGACTATATTATTGAAGGAGAGAAAGGTTCCTTTGGGCGCCCCTCCACAATTATTGACTTATGTTCTGGAAAAACCATACGTCCTTAATTGTCAGCCACGACAAATAACAGCTATACTCATTAAAACCTTTCATAGAGCATATATATGGATAATTATGGCGTTATAGGGAATCCGATCAAGCACAGCAAATCCCCAGAAATCCATCAATTGTTTGCCAAACAAGTTGGGCATGACATTTTATATCATCGCCTACCAGCAACAGGTGAAAGTTTTACTAGTGTGCTTGAGGAGTTTTTTAAAAAAGGAGGGAAAGGGTTAAACATCACGCTTCCTTTTAAAGAAAAAGCCTTCAGGTTTGCTGATTCATGCTCGGATAATGCCCAATCCTGCGGCTCCGTAAACACGCTAACCTTTTCTGAGGATGGAAGAACTCATGGAGATAATACGGATGGTATTGGCCTCATTAATGATCTAAAAAATAATGATGTGCTGTTAGAAAACATAAAAGTTCTCATACTGGGCGCCGGGGGGGCAACCAGAGGCATAGTGCCTGTATTATTCAATAATAATGTAGGCTCTATTGCTCTGCACAACCGAACCATGGAAAAAGCGGAGTTGTTACAGGAAGAATTTATGCCTATTGGAACAATTGAGCCTTTATCTTCTGATGGTCTTGCCGGTGGTTTTGGTTTGGTGATTAATGCCACATCAGCGAGCCTGGATGGGGTTGTTCCAGATATTCCTGACAGTGTTGTCTCAAATGCCGTCTGTTATGACCTTGCTTATTCTTATGGAGAGACGCCTTTTCTAAATTGGGCAAAAAAAAATGGCTCTGCTAAAAACTTACAGGGTTTGGGTATGTTGGTAGAACAAGCCGCTGAGTCCTTTTTCATCTGGCGGGGAGTGAGGCCTAGAACCTCTGAGGTTGTAGATAAACTCCGATCTGAGCTACTAACCTAATCTTTGCACCAGACTGCGTAAACAGTTGAGTAGTTTTCTGCAATCTCAGAGAACGCAAGCGCTGCTTCAAACAATTCTTTTTGTTTTTGTTCGTTTTTAGGTTTTTCTTTGTCGAGTCTCTCAACTTCTTTAAACAAGTAATCTGCGATGCCCAACGCTCCTCCTATGCCTTCTTTGGTTTCATTACAGGCGTTCTCATCAAGCAAATCATGATCACCTGCAAATAACAGAGCTCCTGGCAGACTCAATAAACAAATCAAAATACTTTTTTTCATACTAATATCTCCAGTCACTACTAATAAAAAGATTACTTACATTATACTGCTAGTATATATGAAAATTGCAAGCTGGAACGTAAACGGCATCAGGGCCAGAGTAGAACACGTCAAACATTGGTTAACGATATCTCGTCCTGATATTTTAGCATTACAGGAAACGAAAGTGGTCGATGATCTTTTCCCTTTTGATGCTTTTGAATCCATTGGATATCAAGCGGTAGTGTTTGGCCAAAAAGCATATAATGGCGTTGCTTTACTAACAAAAAACAAAGCCCCCAACATCACCCGAGGTATGGATGGTTACCAAGACGAGCAAGCCCGTGTAATCTCAGCAGATTATAAAGGTATTCGAATCATTGATGTTTATGTTCCGAATGGACAAAGTGTGGGTTCCGAGAAATTTGCCTACAAAATTGAGTGGTTTTCACATCTTCATCGGTTGATAAAACAGTCTTTTCAAGCCAATAAAAATCTTGTGGTGTTGGGTGATTTTAATATTGCCCCAGAAGATATAGATGTTTACGACCCGGAAGTATGGAAAGACAAGGTGCTCTGCAGTGATCAAGAAAGAACATGCTTGCGGTCTCTTTTATCTCTAGGCTTATCCGATAGCTTTAGGCTATTTGAACAACTAGAAGAGCAATACAGCTGGTGGGACTATAGAGCAGCAGCTTATCGTAGGAAGATGGGGTTGAGAATTGATTTAATTCTCCTTTCATCTCCTTTATCAAAACACTGTGTTTCAAGCACTATTGACGAATCTCCTAGGGGTTGGGAAAAACCTTCTGACCACACACCAGTGCTCGTTGAAATTGACATTGGCTGATAGCTTGATTACTGACTGGGGAATGTTTTGTTTCATTATAGATGACTAGCTTTTCGTGTAAATTTCAAAACT
>CAXGBD010000049.1:0-8620 GCA_964008355.1 uncultured Gammaproteobacteria bacterium
GTAATAACACTGCAGCTGAAATAGCACTCATTGCAGCAAATCCAACAGCAATCCTTCCAGTTGAAATTTTTGAAAACTTTCCAACTGCAGGAATAATTAGAGCTGCAATAAATGGAAGAATCCAGATCAGCCAAGCATACATTGCTTCACCTTCAGTTGCAATAACTTCTGTCGCCATTTACTATCCTCCTAAAACCCCCTGCATGTATGGCATGATTTTTTGTAAAAATATATCAGGATAAATTCCAACTACGATTGTAAATCCTGCAAGAACCATCATTGGAGAGAGCATATACCAATTGGCTTCTTTCACCTTGGAAAAATTTTCAGGAAGTTTTCCAAAAAAGACTCTCTTTAACATCCAAAGAAGATATGACATTGTGAGAACAGTGGCTACCAATCCAAGTGCAAACATCAATGATCTTACATCATTTCCTTCTTCCAATGCAGTTTCTAGAACACCGTAGAACAACATCCATTCACCCATAAATCCACTAGTTGGTGGTACACCCATAATTGTCAGAGCTCCAATCACAGCACATACTGCAGTGATTGGTAATTTACTTCCAAGTCCACCAAGTTTTGAAAGGCTTCGTGTACCTACTTGAACAATCAAGACTCCAGCTGTCATGAAGAGTAATCCCTTACCTAGTGCGTGAGAAATATACATCATTTCTGCTCCTGCCAGACCAAGTGTAGAGATAGAACCTATTCCAAACAAAAGGTAGCCCATTTGGCTTATACTGGAATATGCAAAAACTCGTTTGATATCATCTTGCATTAATGCCATTGCCCCACCGTAGAACATTGTTCCTATACCCCATATGGTGATCCAAATAGACAGATCGGCGTATGTCTGTGGTAAAAATTCAACAATTAACCTAAAGAGTGCATATGCTCCAATTCCGATCATTGCAGGGGAAAGTAAAGCACTGATGGGTGTTGGTGCAGATCCATGAGCATAAGGTAACCAAATATGGAATCCAAATGCTGCAAGTTTTACACCTAACCCAATTATGATTGCCACTGCCGCAGGAACCAGAATGTCAGATGAAATATCAGCCTCATTGATATCAGCAAAATCAAAGCTTCCTACACTAAGACCAATAGCCAAAAATCCTAGAAGTAAGATAACTGCTCCAACATGTGTCCAGAAAAAGAACATAAGTGCAATTCTACGTCTTGGATGATCACCCCAGAAACCTATCAAAAGAAATGCTGGTATTAACATAACTTCAAAGAATACGTAAAATTCAATTAGGTTTGTAGCAAGTACAGTACCAAGCATTCCCATTGAAAAAACGAGGAATAACGCATAGTACACTCCAGATTGCTTGTTAACAAATTGTTCTAAAGATGTACCTGCCAATACTGTTCCGTCACTTTGATAAACTGTTTTAATTCCCTGCTGTTTGAAAAATTCATGAAATTTGTGTGACATGTAAGGCTTGGAGTATAATGCAAGTATTGTACACAAAACATAGATCATTATTGCAAAGGGAGCAGCTAAACCATCAAGCAAAAATCCAAATTCCCCAAAGAGCTCAGTCCAAGGATAATGTTCTTCATATGTTTCACCCATTGATCCAGCAATAAGGAGAGTAGTGCAGTAAAGTAGTAATCCAAATGTAAACCATGTTGCAGCAGTATGACCAAGTCTTCTACCAATTATGTACGCTAAAGGTGATAATAACAGTGGCAAGAAAACTGCCTGAAGTAACAAGTACTCCATTATCCTTTCAAACTCCTAAAGTCTGCTACATCAATATTCTTGTACATTCTATATGCTACAATGATAAGTGCGAGTCCGACTGCAACTTCTGCAGCTGCAACGGCAATAGAAAATAATGCTAGTGTTTGTCCTTCACTGTTTGGTATGAATCTTGCAAAAGCAACAAGATTAAGATTAGCTGCATTTATGATAATCTCAATTGCAAAAAGCATTCGAATGAAGTTTCGCTTTACTGATACACCATAAATACCAATTGCCAGAAGGGCAATAGAAACAATTAGAAAATCAATCAGTTCGTTGCTCATCTTCCACTCCATCCACTCTTCGTGCTAATGCAATTGCTCCTGTAATGGAGCCAGCCAATACAAGCCCCATAACAATTAGTGCCGGCCAATAATATGTTAAAAAGTCTTTACCTATCTCTTTGTAATCTACTGGAGGTTCGTCTGTAGTAATTGAGGGAAGCCCTGAACTGAATAATAGGGAGCCTAAAGCAACCATCGTTATTAGCATCAAACCAATTCCTGCATACCTACGTTTTCGATCTTCCTTCATTTTGAAAATTAATTCTCTTTTTACTAACATTACAGTGAATAAGATGAGTACAGCTATCGAGCCTACATATACAGCAATTTGAAATAGTGCAACAAATGGGGAATCTAACAGAATAAAAAATCCTGCAATACCGCCTAATGTGCCCATTAAAGCTATTGAACCATATATCAGCGAACGCATCTCAAGTGCCGCTATAGCGGAAACAATTGTCAGTACAGCAAATCCTAGAAATAAAGCATCAACCATGATTAGCACCTTTTTCGTCAATCTGAATTTCAACATCCTGTTGAACTTGTGGTTTTACCTGAAGTTGTGCAGGAGTATAGATTAAACCCTCTTTGGTAAATGAAGATAATTCGTAATCATTTGTCATATACAAAGCATAGAAAGGACATGCATCCACACATAATCCACAAAATACGCACTTGCCATAATCTATTTGAGGCATTATGGCTTTTTTATTATGCTTCCATTGTTCTGGAACTTTTGGCATAGCAATCGCCTCAGCGATCTCTTCACATGCAATTGAACAAAGATTACATCCAGTACATTTATCATGAAATAAAATATGGCGTCCCTTATAGCCTGCTATACCAACACCGCTAGTAGGATCAAATTGATATCCATCTCCTACAAATTTGAGTTTTTGTTCAGGATATCTAAATGTGAATCGTTTTGTGGCAATATGTTTAATACCAGAATTTAATGCCTTGATTATACCTGTAGCAGTTCCCATTATAATATACCTCCAGGTCCTATGACACCACCATATACCAAAGCCAATGCAATGAAGATGTTTACAAAAGACAATGCAATTAATTTGTACCAACCAATATGTAATAACATATCAATTCGAATACGTGGAAAAACTCCTCTTGGAAGGAGAATGACTAGAATTACTCCAATTGTTTTAAGCATAAACCAAATTGTTCCATTTATCATCTCATGTGCTAATAATGGTAATCCTGGAATTTCTACTGTAAGAGCACCTGGTAGAATAGTGATACCATCGGTAACAATTTCTGCAGGGAATGGTGGAACAATATCAGGTCCATTCCAACCGCCAAGAAACAATACAACAAAAAGTCCCGCAAAAGCATATAGTTTGAGATAAGTACCAAGTTGGACAAGGCCATACATCATTCCAGAAAATTCAGTAAGCCAGCCTGCTACTATTTCACTCTCTGCTTCCGGTAGATCAAATGGTATTCTTTCAAGTTCTGCAAGAATTGTAATAAAAAATACAACCGCACCAACAGGCATAAAGATAATCCATGGGAAGTTTGCTTGACTTTGAACAATCTCAGCTAGATTCAAAGTTCCAGTTAGCATAACAATTCCCAAAACTGATAAAATTAATGGAATTTCGAATGAAACCATTTGGTGAAGTGCCCTTATACCTCCTATGAATGGGAATTTGCTGTTAGAAGACCATGCAGATAAAATAGTGATAATAGGGAAAAATCCAATCACAGCAAATACCGCTAATAAACCCAAATCGATATCTGCTACAACCCAACCAGGGGCAACTGGTATAAGTGCAACAAAGGCTCCTGCTGTAGCTGCAAACAAAACAGGTGCAGCCCAAAAGATTGGTTTATCGGCTTTTGCCGGAATTATAATCTCTTTCGAGATTAATTTTAATCCATCAGCCATCAGTTGTAGGATGCCTTCAACTTTTCCACAGTAAAACGGTCCTACTCTTAACTGAAGTTTTGCTAACATCTTTCTTTCAATAAATATAGTTGCAGCAGCAATCAAAGCTGCAAATCCGAATCCAGGGAAAGCTACAACTTTGAAAAGATCAGATTGCATAAAAGATACTACAAGTGGCAATGCTCTTTCAGGGTGTGTTAATGCATCTAATACTCTAAACGGATTCCATATCTCACCATCAATTATTGGAAAATCTATGTAAATGAGTACAATCTGTATCACTGGAATCCCAATTAAAGTTACTAAGATAATTATCCAGAATATGTTATCAATAACTCCCTTGATTAAGTAGCCTAATCGAAACTTAGGTGCAATAACAGACATTTATCTATCTGCCTCCACTGGCCAATAATTTAAACTCCAATAAACAGCAGGCATATTTCCAAGTTTTTCACCTGTAAGTAAATGTGGCATAGCAATCAAATTTCGGAATGATGGAACACTGATCTTTAGTCTGTAAGGTTGAGGTTTACCTTTTGATACAATATACATTCCAAGAGCACCTCTACCTGATTCGACTCTACGATAGATTTCTGTGTCTCCTCCTTTTGGTTTTGGTTTTAGCTTTACTCTAACTGAACCAGATTTGGGCATTTTTTTTAGTGCATCCCTAATTATTCTACAACTTTCAAACATATCAAGCCAAGGAATTTTGGAGCGAGCGTAAGAATCACCTTCTTTTAGAGTAGGACTTTGAAAATCTAATTCATCATAAACATCATATGGTTCCTTTTTCCTAATATCAAAATCTACGCCACTTGCACGTAAAACAGAACCAGTTGTACCAAGTTTAATGGCGTCTTCTCGTGATAAAACTCCTGTATCACGAGTTCTGGAGATAAGAATTGGATTGTCATAAAAAACATCTGCATATTCTTTGATTCTCTTCTCGAAATAATTTACTTGCCTCAAACACATATCTTCAAAGTTAGGAGGAACATCATTCCTAATTCCTCCAGGGACAAAGTAAGCATGTGTGACACGTGCACCTGTCATCTTCTCTAAAAGATCGATTAGTAATTCACGATCTCCAGTAGGCCACATAAACATTGTAGAGTGACCAAGAAAGATTCCATAAATGGCCAGCCAATACTGTATATACACACAACGGTTGAGTTCAGCAGCTATAACCCTTAGATATTTTGCTCGTTCGGGTACTTCCAATCCAAGTAATTCTTCAATACCCAGACAATATGGATAAAGAATGTTACAAGAATCGTGAATTACAGGTCTTTCCAAATGAGGTATGTTAGTGATATAATTTCTATATTCAGCCATCTTTTCTTCCCCTCGATGAACATATCCAGGATCTGGATCAGTGTGGACAATATAATCACCATCAACTTTGATAATTATTCTCATGTGACCAGAACCAGGATGCTGTGGACCCACATTTAGTGTCATGATACGATCATCAACCTTTTCTAATTGTAGGCCTGGAGGAAGTTTAGCACTCATTTTTTATCTACCTTTAATGTCAAAGTCTTTTCTTAATGGAGGGATATCTGCCCAATCTTCTGGTAATAATAATCGTCTGTTATCTGGATTTCCTTCAAAATAAACTCCTAGCATTTCAAAACATTCTCGTTCATGAAATGCAACACTTGGAAAAATTTCATATAAACTAGATAATTTTGTAGTATCATTTCCCGGATGTGGGTTGTCTTCTCGTGGTACACGTGTAGCCAATATCATTATTTGTTTACTCAATGAAGGATCATCATAGGATCCAAGATGATAAACAACTTCAATCTGTTTTTCATCAGGATAATCAACTCCACTTACAGATTCGGCATGATCAAAATGAAGTTCGTCCCGAATAAAAGAGGCAGTTTGAATAATCTCTTCCTTGCTTACATTTACGCGAGTTCTATCTGGATTTGCAAAAGCAATTGTGGCACTGGGAAATTTTTTTAAGATTAAGTTAGCTAGTGGGTTTTCAAATTCAGGGACAGGTGGTGCCTCTTCTGTTTTCTCAACATTTGTATTATTTTCATCAGAACTCATTTTTAACACTACCTTGCCTTCATTCTTTTTATTTTCTCTTGCAGTAACATACATCCCTGAATCAGAGTTTCAGGTCTTGGAGGGCATCCTGGTACATAGACATCTACTGGCAATATACCATCTATACCAGGTAACACATTATACGAATCGAAATATAATCCTCCAGTTATTGCACATGCACCCATAGCTATAACATATTTTGGTTCCGGCATTTGATCATAGACTAACCGTAGTCGTGGTGCCATCTTTCTTGTTATTGTACCCTGTACAACAACAAGATCACATTGCCTTAAACTTCCAAAAGCCTCTATAATACCAAACCTTTCCACATCATATCTTGGTCCCGATGCTGCACCAAATTCTACGCTACAACAAGCAGTTTCAATATGAACCGGCCATAAAGACCATAAACGTCCCCAATTTAACGCCATTCCTAATGGTGTACCAACGGCTTTGTAAAGCACGTCACCTAATTTTCCAACAAAGACATTTGCATTATCACTATTGATTTGGTTAATCACCGATAGTCCTTTGGGTTTTGATACTGTGATATCGTTTACCATATATTTTTCCTCTTTGTTTGATAAAGTGCATATGCCATCGCGGCAAACATGATTCCTAAAAATCCAATTATTGGTAACGTTGCTGTTTTTGGTAAATCAAGTAACGTACTTCCCCAAGCATACAAAAAGATAGCCATAACGTCGAATATTACAAACATCAGGATGTAAGCATAATACTGCATCATAAAGTGGGTTCGGCCTTCACCAGATGGAACTTGACCACATTCCATAGGCAAAAATTTGACTGGATTGCTTTTAGTACGTGGTGCAATCATTCTTGATATTATGAGAGCGGGGGCTAAAGCGACAACGGCAAAACCAAACATAAACAAAACATTACTGTACCCTGCAACAGTTTCACCTACCAAAGCAGCTTGACTCCCTCCTGAGAATATAAAAATCTATGTAGAATTTAGCTGATCGAAAATGGCTAATTAATTTTCATGTGTTATAATTGATATAGGACATTATGGTTTTGATAATATGGTACTAAATACTGGAGATACCGCTCCAGACTTCGAGCTTGCAGATACTGACTTGAAAATGAGGACGTTAAATGAGTTTAAGGCTAAAAAAGTGGTTTTGTCATTTATCGTTGCAGCCAGTTCTCCGGTTTGTGAGACAGAACTTTGTACATTTAGGGATTCTTGGGAAGAGATTTCAAATCTTGGTGCTCAAGTTATCGCTATAAGCAATGATGGTCCGTTCGCGAACAAAGCTTTCGCTGAGAAAAATAACTTCAACTTTCCCATACTTAGTGATTATAACAGTAAAGCGATAAGAGATTATGATATTTTATCACCTGATCTTCTGCATCTTAAGGACTATAATTTTGCAAAACGTTCTGTCTTCATAATTGATGAAAATGGTACGGTGGTGTACAGATGGGTTTCGGAGGATCCATTAAAAGAACCAAATTATCAAGAGATTATAGATTTCCTCAAAAAGGGAAATTGATTTTATTCTATCTCTGCTAAAATATCATTTTTGTTAACAGAATTTCCTTCCTTAACTTTTAGATTTTTTACTTCTCCGTCTTTGTGAGATTTTACCGATACTTGCATCTTCATTGATTCTAAAACACAAACAACATCACCTTTTTTTATTTTGTCACCTTCGTTAACTTCTACTGATACAACTTTGCCAGGAATTTGACTTCTCAGATTAATCTGCCCAGAACCTGTGTCAGTGTTTCCAGTATTTTTGTAAACAATTTTGTCTAGTTTTGTATGCATATTAATTGTCAAAGATACACCATCAATAACGATCCTCATTTCAGCAGTGTGGTTTTCCACATATTTCACATTATGGAATTTATTATCTAATACAAATTCCATCCCGTTAGAATTAATATTTAATATTTGAAGTTGATGTTCTTTATTTTGAATCTTAATTAAATATTCATTATTTGAAATTTTATTAATAATTTCTCCGTTGAAAGTTTCTTCTACATCTTCAAGTTTGAATTCCATTTTATATCAATCCATTAAGCTTTTCCATAGTGAGTTTGTCGTATTTGATGATTTTATTTTACTTTGAAAGAATTCTGAATACATTACGGCAGAGGCAACCGCTTCAATTTGTTTATCATTCCTTTGATTTTTTATGTCTTCTTCCAATCTTTCAATAATATTATATCGTTTCAAAAAATCTGTGGTGAGTTTTCCATTTTTGTATTCTTCTGTGTTCAAAATTGTTTTGTAAAGAGGGATTGAAGTTTCCACACCCTGAATGTAAAAATCATTTAACGCATTAAGCATTCTAAGTCTAGATTCGTCGAATGTTCGTCCCCATGTTACAAGTTTTGCCATTAGTGAATCATAAAATGGTGAAACAGTACATCCAGGATACAAGTATGTGTCACATCTAACATTTGGTCCTGAAGGAATTGTAACGTCTGGAACAGGACCTGTTGATGGTGCAAAGTCTAAGAAAGTATCTTCTGCATTAATTCTACATTCAATAGCATAGCCATTCATCTTAAGATCAGACTGTTTGAATGGTAATGGTTCTCCATTTGCAATATCTAGTTGAAGTTTAACAAAGT
>CAXGBD010000050.1:0-8424 GCA_964008355.1 uncultured Gammaproteobacteria bacterium
GCCATCGAAGATCTGTGAAACAAGTTCTGAAGCAAATTGGCGCAGATCATATTCCCGTCATTTATGTTTACAATAAAATCGATCTACTCAAACAAAAAGTAAACATCATTGACAATGAAGTGCGTTGTGAAGTCTCAGCGGTAAGCGGAGAAGGGGTTGATAATTTATTAGATATTATCTCTAAACAGGTCAAACCAGAACCGGTCACAACGGTTTTACAAATACAATTACACCAATCAAGAGAAAGAGCACTGATTTATTCTCATTCTAATGTTCTTGATGAGTGTTTTACCGATAAAAATACTTTAGAATTAAAAGTTGAAATTGATAAAAGAAAATTAGAACAGCTAAAAAAAAATATAAACATTCAGCTGATAGAAGGTAAACTAGCGAAAGGACAGAGAAATAAATAAAGGAGTTTAAGCAGTTATGGCATGGAACGATCAAGGCAATGGGAAATCTCCCTGGGATCCCAATAAAAATCAGCCACCAGATCTTGATCAGATCGTCGAGGAATGGCAAAAAAGATTCAATAAATTGTTTGGTATGAAATCAACCGGTTCAGGAAAAAAACCAAGAGGACTTCCAAAATCTATTATTGTGATATTAATACTGTTTGTTTGGGTAATATCAGGCTTGTATCAAATCGATCAATCGGAACGAGGTGTTGTGCTTCGGTTTGGTGCATATAGCGAGACAACTATGCCTGGTTTAAGATGGCACATTCCATGGCCAATTGAAGGAGTTGAAGTTGTTAATGTTAATGTTGTTAATCGATTTAAACAGCAAACTACAATGTTGACTTCCGATGAGAATATCATTGTTGTTGATTTAGTTGTGCAATATAGACAAGCTGACCCTACTGATTATCTTTTCAATGTTAGGGATGCAGATATAACGCTTAGCGAAGTCAGCGAAAGTGCCATTCGGGAAGTTGCTGGTAAAAGTGATTTGGATTTTATCCTAACAGAAGGCAGGACAGAAATAGCTTTGTTAACTCAACAACTGATTCAACAAACAATTGATGAATATGGCACAGGGATAATCATTACAAAAGTAAACTTGCAGGATGCAAATTTTCCAATCCAGGTAGAAGATGCAGTTCAGGATGCGATCAAGGCAAGAGAAGATAAGGAAAGAGTAGCTTTTGAAGCAGAAGCCTATGCAAATGATATTGTTCCAAAATCCAGAGGTGAGGCAGCTAAAATGATCCAGGATGCGGAAGCTTATAGAGCCAGAGTTATTGCAGATGCAGAGGGTGAAGCAAGCCGTTTTTCTCAGCTATTAGCTGAATATCAAAAAGCTCCTGAAGTCACTAGAGAAAGACTCTATATAGAAGCCGTTGAGAGTGTCTACGGGAATTCAAATAAGGTATTGATGGATTCGGATGGGAGTGGAAATTTAATTTATATACCGATAGATAAATTAATTGAGCAAAGCAAAAAGAAACAATCAACAAATTCTGAACAGGGATTCTCACCACAGAAGGATCCATCACAAACAAACCAATCGTCCGATTTGCCAAGGATTAGGAGGGTAAGATAATGAGAAACATCCTAGTCGTTCTTTTGGTCGCTATTCTTCTAGTGATAAGCAACAGTATCTTCACTGTGGATGAGAGGGAAATGGCACTTAAATTTAGATTTGGTGAAGTTATTAGAGCTGATTATGAACCTGGCATACACTTTAAAGTACCCTTCGTAAATAACGTTGGAAAGTATTCCAAACAGATTCTAACCATCAACAATCCTCAAGAGTTGTTTTTGACCTTAGAGAAGAAAAATTTATTTGTAGACTTTTTTATTAAATGGAAAATCAACGACGTCCAGCAATACTACATTTCAACCGGTGGCGACGAGCTGGTGGCATCACAACGTCTATTGGAAACAGTCAAAGATGGAATCAGATCTGAATTTGCAAAACGAACTGTCATAGAAGTGGTTTCAGAAGAGAGAAGGAAAGTTATGTCTGAAATGCTTAATGCTGCAGCTTTAAATGCAATAAATCTTGGGATAGAACTTGTCGATGTGAGAGTTAAAAGAGTTGAACTCTCAGATGAAGTTAGCGAATCAGTATACAACCGCATGAGACAAGAGCGAGCAAGGATTGCATCAGAATTGAGAGCCGAGGGTGCAGAAGCTGCTGCGATAATTAAAGCAGAAGCAGATAGAGAAGTGACCGTTATCATTGCCAATGCTTACAGGGATTCTGAGAAGATCAAAGGTGATGGTGATGCTTCTTCTACTAACCTGTATGCAGAAGCATACACCCAGGATGAGGAATTTTATTCTTTTTACAGGAGTATGGAAGCCTACAAGAAATCAATTGGAACCGGCAATGATATCTTGGTACTGGATGGCGAAGGAGATTTTTTTAAATACCTGAAGCAATCAAAAACATCTGAATAATCAGTAAAAAACCAAATGGGATGGACAGAGGCGTTAATTGGATTGGCTTTTTTGCTAATACTCGAAGGCCTTCTCCCTTTTGTTTCTCCTAAACTGTTTAAAAAAGCCATATTTGAAATTAAAGAACTTGGAGAAATGGCTATTCGGTTTATGGGGTTTATTTTTTTAATAACAGGAGCATTGATTTTATATCTTTTATAAATCAAGGATAGATCTTGGCAAACTCGATTATTGTAATAGGAGCTCAATGGGGAGATGAAGGCAAAGGTAAAATCATAGACCTGCTCACCATTAAAAGCGATGCTGTAGTTAGATTTCAGGGTGGACATAACGCTGGTCATACCTTAGTTATTGAAGGCCATGAAACCATACTTCATTTGATACCTTCTGGAATTTTTAATAACGCTGATTGTATTATTGCCAACGGGGTTGTATTACATCTCCCAACTTTATTTGATGAAATTGACTCACTTAAGAAAAAGGGAGTGGCAATAGAGCAAAATCTACACATCAGTAATTTATGCCCTTTAATACTTCCCAGCCATATTGCTTTAGATGAGGCTAAAGAAAAAAATCTTGGATCTAAAGCTATTGGAACTACAGGTCGAGGAATCGGACCAGCTTATGAAGACAAAATAGCCAGAAGAGCTATCCATTTAGTAGATCTTTTTCATCAGGAGTATTTTTTAGAAAAGCTTAAAGATCTGATGGAATTCCATAACTTTTTATTGGTTAATTTATATAAGACAAAACCAATCAATGTTCAATCAGTGGCAGACGAATGGTTATCGTATGCAGAGCATGTACAACCATTTGTTACAGATACGACTCACTTATTGCATTCTATTAATAGTTCTGATTCGAACATCCTATTTGAAGGAGCTCAAGGAACAATGTTGGATATTGATCATGGAACTTATCCTTTTGTTACTTCTTCAAATACTGTTGCAGGAGCAGCTTCAACAGGTACTGGACTTGGACCAAGTGACTTTAATCATGTCCTTGGCATTATAAAAGCCTATGCAACCAGAGTTGGTTCAGGACCATTCCCCTCGGAACTTTCTGATGAAAATGGTGAACATTTAGGTAGGGTAGGCGTTGAATTCGGAGCAACAACAGGAAGGGCAAGGAGATGTGGGTGGTTGGATGCTGTTGCCGTGAAAAAGGCTATCATAAACAACAGTATCTCGCATTTATGTGTCACAAAATTAGATGTTCTTGATGGTTTAGAAGAAATATCAATTGCGGTTCAGTATGACTATAAAGGCAAAGTTTTTTCTTCTTTTCCATCAATACCCAGCGAGGAGTTAAAGCACTGCAAACCAATTTATAAGAATTTTAAAGGTTGGAATCAATCCACTGCAGGCATTACAAAAATTGAAGACTTGCCTAGAGAAGCGCAACATTTTATTGACGCCATTGAATCTATTTTAGCTAAAAAAATTGTTTTAATTTCTACTGGTCCTGGTAGAGAAGATAATATTGTTATTGAAGATTTGTTTAACTAAATCAATTTGGATTAATTTTTTGACATAATAGTCATTGGTGCCGAGGAGAGGACTTGAACCTCCACGGGGTTTCCCCCACTGGCTTCTGAAGCCAGCGCGTCTACCAATTCCGCCACCTCGGCTAAAAGGATATAATCAATAGTAAATGAAAAATTGAATAACAAAAATAAATGAATGAAAAAATATATATTTATGGGATTAATGCCATCTCTGAGGTGCTTAATAATAAATCAGATCAATTGATTGAAGTTTTGTTGGATAACAATGTTTCTAATAATAGGATTTTAAAACTTATTGATATTATCCAAAAAAATTCAATTAATCTTAGAAGAATTTCAAAACAAGAGATTGAACAGATAACCGGAACATCAAAAAATCAAGGAATTGCAGCAGCAATAAAGCGACCAGCAATTTTAGATTCAAAGTCGGCATTAAATTTTATAAAAACTATTCAAAATCCATTAATTCTGATTCTTGATGGATTGCAAGATCCTAGAAACGTTGGAGCGTGTATGAGAACCGCTAATGCATCAGGTGTCAATTTAATTGTTTTTCCAAGAAGCAGAAAAATAAAAATGACACCTATTATCAGCAAAGTGTCTTCAGGAGCCTCAGCTTTAATACAAATTGCAGAAATTCCAAACCTAGTTAGATTTATAAAAGAACTAAAAAAAATAGGACTGTGGATTTGTGGAACCTCTGAAATTGCTGAAACAAAATATTGGGAGATAGATTATAACTTGCCACTCGCCGTTATTCTCGGATCAGAAGGCAAGGGCATGAGACCTTTGACGATGAAGCATTGTGACTATTTAGTCTCTATACCAATGATTGGGGAAGTTAAAAGTTTGAATGTTTCAGTTGTTGCTGGAGTTGTTTTATACGAAGCACTGCGTCAAAGATCATCATAATGGTTTGAATATCTTTATTAATTAAAGTAGCATCCTGCATTTATTAAGAATAGAATAGCTACCAATCAACCTTGCTGCACTTGTTATATGATAAGGCAGCTCTAAGCCAAAAGGAGATTTATGAGACATTATGAAGTAGTTCTTTTAGTGCATCCTGATCAGAGCGATCAATTGACCGATATGTTAAAACGCTATCAGGACATGGTGGAAAAAGACAGTGGAAAAGTCCATCGATTAGAGGATATAGGTCGTCTTCAATTGGCCTACAACATCCAAGATATGCATAAAGCACATTATGTGCTTATCAACATTGAATGTAGTGATAAGACCTTATCAGAGATTGAATCTTCATTTAAATTTAACGATTCAATCATCAGACATTTGATTGTTCGAATGAACAAAGCTGAAACAGAGCCTTCGATATTATTTTCCGAAAATAATAAACAAGAAAAACAAAAAAAAGAAAAAGATAAAAAAATCATCGAGAGAAAGAATGAAAGCCCATTAATTGAAAAGAAGGTCGTTGAAGTAAAAAAAGATAAAGTGGTGGAAACTGAATCTGAAGTTGATCCAGGTGAAATAGAGACACAAGGGTCAGCAGAACAAAATGAGGATGTGTCAGATGAAAAGGGATAAAAATAAAAATAAATTTAAAAGAAGAAGAAATCTCAATCGGAACACAAATAGATACTGTAAGTTTACGGCAGAAAACGTTGATCAAATTGATTATAAGGACATTGCGACCTTAAAGAAATACATTAGTGAAACAGGAAAAATAATTCCAAGTCGAATTACTGGGACGAAAAATCGTTACCAGAAACAATTAGCTACCGCAATTAAACGTGCTAGATTCTTGGCACTGATACCTTATACAGATCGGCACAATAGATAAAAAAAATATGAGACGATAATGGAAATTATTCTAAAGGAAGCAATAACAAATTTGGGTGAAATAGGTGATGTAGTCACTGTTAAACCTGGATATGCAAGAAATTATCTTGTTCCTTATGGGAAAGCTGCTTACGCGACGCCAGAAAATTTAAAAATATTGGAATATGACAAAGCAGAACTAGAGCGCAAACAACAAGAAGAAATAGAAAAAATTAAATTACGCTCTGTTGAATATGAAAATCTGACTATAGAAATACAAGCTAATGTTACAGAAGAAGGCAACTTATACGGATCAATAGGAACTACAGATATCGTCAATGGTGCGAAAAATATAGGAAAGGAACTTGAAAGAAGTGAAATAAATCTCCCTGATGGACCTATTAAATCCATTGGCCAACACGAGGTCACATTAATTTTTCATCCTGAGATTCAGGTCCAAATCATAGTAAATGTTATAGGTGGAGAGGTTGCTATAAAAAATACTTTGGATTTAGAAGAAGAAATCGATAGTATCAATGAGGAAGATCAAAAAGAAGAAATTATCGAAGAATTAGATTAAATGCCCCCATCTGCTAAACCACAACAAAAAATAGAATCATTAGGAAAATTAACTCTACCTCCTTACTCAACGGAAGCTGAAGCAGCATTACTAGGCGGGATGATGCTTGATCCAGAAGGTCAAGCATATGACAAAATTGCAGACATAGTATCGATTCAAGATTTCTACCATCCAGAAAATAAGAGAATATTTGAAGCCGTTCAAAAGCTTACAGAATCTGGAAAACTAACTGATCTTCTGACTGTCTCAGATTGGCTAGATAATTCTGGTAACTTTGATGTCAAGCCTGCTATCCAATATATCAGTGAATTAGTTGATAATACTGCTGGCACTGTAAACATAAGAGAATA
Organism: uncultured Gammaproteobacteria bacterium; assembly: GCA_964008355.1. Lineage (GTDB taxonomy): Bacteria > Pseudomonadota > Gammaproteobacteria > Steroidobacterales > UBA11654 > DTSX01. The sequence continues at coordinate 6,628 of CAXGBD010000050.1, forward strand.
TGGTGAGATTATCAGAGAAAAAGCACTGCTGAGAGAATTAATTACCATTAGTAATAACATTGGCCAAAGTGCCTATAAACCTGAGGGAAAATCACCCTCCCAATTAGTTGATGAGGCTGAGCAAAAGATATTCGAAATTGCAGAAAGAGGAAACAGAAATTCTACTTATCTCGAATTAAGACAGATGATCAAGCCTACTTATGATCGGCTATATGAAAGATCACAAAAAGGAGGTGGATTAAGTGGTATCTCAAGTGGTTTTAGGGAATTAGACAAGCTTACAGCAGGACTTCAAAAGGGAGAATTAATTATTATTGCAGGTCGCCCGTCAATGGGTAAAACAGCTTTTGCTCTTAATATAGCTGAACACATAGCACTTTCTGATAAGAATAACCCAGTAGCTATTTTTAGTATGGAAATGTCAGCAGAGCAACTTACTTTTAGGATGATTTCTTCACTTGGAATGGTTCAGGGAAATGCATTGAAGACTGGAAAATTAACAGATAAAGATTGGGATAGAGTGGATGGTGCTATACAACAAATGAAAGAAGCACCAATCTTTATTGATGACACCCCCTCACTAACACCAGTTGAATTAAGAGCAAGAGCTAGAAGAATTCAAAGAGAAAGAGGTTTATCGTTGATTGTCATTGATTATTTGCAATTAATGCAAGTGTCTGGAAGCAAGGAAAATAGAGCTACTGAAATTTCAGAAATCACAAGAAATCTAAAAGCATTAGCAAGAGAACTTCAAATACCAATTGTTGCTCTAGCCCAACTTAATCGAAGTGTTGAGCAAAGAACAGATAAAAAACCCATTATGTCGGACTTAAGAGAATCTGGATCGATTGAACAAGATGCAGATCTTATTGGTTTTATATACCGTGATGAGGTTTATCATAAGGATACGGATAAAAAGGGTCAGGCATTCATCGATATAGCTAAACAAAGAAATGGCCCTATAGGGGATTTCATTCTGACTTTTTTAGGAAGGTATACCAAGTTCGAAAATTACATTCCTCAAATAGATGATTATTAATCTCTGATTTTATACAGCTTTGAGTTTATAGTCAGGGTCGGTTTCTTTAATTCTAACTGTTTGTATTGCGTTTTCTTTTGTTTTTACAATGATAATTTTGTATCTGTCTAATGTAATTTCATAACCTTGATCAGGTATATAACCAAGTTGTTCTAGAATGGCTCCATTCAGAGTTTTTGCTTCTTCAACAGGAATTTCCCAGTTCATCATTTTATTTAATGATCTGACATTTGAAGCAGCATTAACTAGAAAATCTTCACCATCCTTTATAGGACGCATTTCATTGTTTAATTTCTTCGTTTCTTCAAGGTAATCTCCAACGATTTCCTCGAAAATATCTTCAATTGTAACCAGACCTTGTATATTTCCGTATTCATCAACAGCAAAACCAATCTTTTCTTTTTTTCTTTTAAATTCAAATAGTTGTTGACTTAGCGTTGTTTTTTCTGGAATAAAATAGGGTTTTTTAATGTGTTTTAAAACTATTGCATTATTGAATGAGTCTAGATCTATTTTTTTTAAAAAAGGAGTTAGGTCCAAGACTCCTTGAATATTATCTAGCACGTTGTCAAAAATAGGTAGTTGTGAATAGAGATGCTGTTCTATTTTTTTCTTATTTACCTCACTGGAGTCACTTAGATCAATCCCTATAATTTCATTATGTGGAAGCATGATGTCTTCAACAGTGACATTTCCAAGATCTAGAACACCCATCATAATTTTTTGTCTGTCTTTTGACGTTCTGGTCATTCCTTCAT
>CAXGBD010000051.1:0-8293 GCA_964008355.1 uncultured Gammaproteobacteria bacterium
TCCATCCTTGATAGAAGAGTCTTAGAGCACTTTGTCGGCTTGGAATATGAATCATGTTGTTGGGGCATTCGATTGATCACTAGAAAACACCTTGCTTATAGAAATGGGGAAACCGACTCTTCGGTATCGTTAGAATTTATTTTTAAAGGATTAACTAATTTAGGAGACCCTGTTGAAAGTCTATTGGGTAGGGGAATATTAGGCTATGATATGCCATAGATTATGCTGAGATACTTACAAAAATTGATCGGTACCATTGCCTTTGTTGCGGTTTTGTGGCCTTCACATGGTTTCTCTCAAACGAGAGATTTGGGCGGAACAGGACAATTTTTGGATGGCATTGCTGCGATTGTTAATGATGGTGTAGTGCTAAGAAGCGAAGTAGAAATACAACTTCAAGTGATACTAGATAATTTTGCTGAGCAGCAAGAGCAGCTTCCACCGAGAGATGTTATTGAAACACAAGTATTAGAACGTCTGATTATTAAACAAATACAACTACAACGAGCAGAACGTTTAGGCATTAGAATTCCTGATGAAATGCTGAATTCGGCCATTAATAATGTTGCCAAAAATAACAATACAACCTTTGCAGAATTTCCTCAGTTACTAGCGGATGAAGGTGTTAATTATGAAGATTATCGTCAAGAACTGAGAGAACAAATAACCATAGAACAACTGCGACAAAGAGATGTTGCCTCAAGAATTCAAATTTCGCCAAGCGAACTTGAAAGCTTTTTAGTACTGCAAAAAAACCGTGATGCTCTTAATTTTGATTATGACCTTTCGCATATTCTTATTCCTGTCTCTGCTTCGGCATCAGACAGTCAAATTACAAGTGCCAAAATTTTATCAACAAAAATCTATGAACGAATTGTCAAAGGAGAAAAATTTGAAACCCTAGCAGTGGAATATTCTCAGGGACAACAAGCTCTTAGTGGTGGAAAATTAGGTTGGTTAAAAGGTGAACAATTACCTACAAGTTTTATCGAGGCTGCATCACAGTTAGAAAAGGGAGAAACATGTCAACCCTTTAGGAGTTCTAGTGGTTTTCACTTGATACTATTAAATGATTTCAAAGGACAAGAGCCCATATTAGAGGAGCAAATTCATGTCAGACATATTTTGATAAAAACCAATGAGATTCTAGATGACGATGCTGCTAAAGAAAAACTGAAAACAATCAGAGATCAAATTACCAAAGATGGAGATTTCGGCGCAATAGCTGCGGCAACCTCTGAAGACACTGGCTCTGCACAAGAAGGAGGAGATATGGGATGGACTGGTCTTGGGTTCTTTGTTCCAGAATTTGAAGCAGTTGTGAATTCTTTAGTAGAAAATGAAATCAGTGAACCTTTTAAATCTAGATATGGCTGGCATATTGTTCAATTATTAGGTAATAGAATTTATGATAACACTGAAGATATAGGAAGAAATAAGGCCATTGAATCAATTAGAAATTCTAAACTCTCTGATGAAATTGAATTATGGGCACGTCAACTTAGGGATGAAGCATTTGTAGAATATTTATCCTACGATTAGTTTTCCCCTTGTGACCAACACAGACAAACCTATTCCATTCATTGTAACCTCAGGCGAACCCTCAGGCATTGGGCCAGATATAGTTTTATCTCTAGCCATGACAACAAAATCTGAACAATTTGTGGTTTTTGGCAACATTGATATGCTTAAATCAAGAGCCGAAGTTCTTGGCATGAACATTAATATAGTACCTTATAAAGTTGGCTCAGAGTTAAACCATACAGAATCTAACTCCCTCTTGGTTAAAGATTTTGAACTTTCAGAAACAGTCATCCCTGGTCAACTCAATAAGGAAAACTCAGTCTATGTCCTTGAGATGATTAAAGAAGCAACATTAGGGTGCTTATCTGGTCAATACAAAGGTCTCATTACAGCACCCGTTCATAAACATATAATTAATGAAAATGGGATTGAGTTTAGTGGTCACACTGAATATATTGCCGAATTGTGCAACAGCAAAAATCCAGTAATGACTTTTATATCCGATACCATGCAAATGGCTTTTGCAACAACTCATGTGCCACTAAAAAAAATCTCAAGACTAATAACAACTGATCTATTAGTTGATATTTGCAGAATTTTACACGTGGATTTAGAGCGTTTGTTTGACCTAAAATCTCCAAAAATCGGTATTTTAGGCCTCAACCCACATGCAGGAGAGAATGGCATATTGGGTGATGAAGAAATTAACACTATATTGCCGGCCATAAAAATAATACAAAATGAAGGCATTAACGCAATAGGACCATTGGCTGCTGACACAGCTTTTTTGTTTAACCAATCACAAAGAGTTGACCTGATGCTTGTTATGTACCACGATCAAGGTTTGCCACTATTTAAATTTTCTAATCACCTACAATCTGCCAATGTGACGCTAGGCATACCAATTATTAGAACCTCAGTAAATCATGGTGTTGCTTTGGATAAAGCTGCAAGTGGAGAAGCATTGAATGACAGCTTACACTATGCAATTACAATTGCTGAAAATATGTATGGACACGCATAAGAGTGATAATACAACACAATATTCGCAAACGCTTTGGTCAAAATTTCCTAGTTGATAATAATATAATTAATAAGATTCTTGACTTGATTGAGCCTAGGAAGCATGACCATTTTATTGAAATTGGTCCTGGTATGGGTGCATTAACCTTTCCAATTCTTGATCGAATAAACAACCTTGATGTGATTGAGATTGATAGAGATCTAGTTAATGTACTTACAGAACATAACCACACCAATCAGTTATCCATTCATTCAGCTGACGCCTTAAAATTTGATTTCAACTCTCTCTGCCATCCGGGTCAAAAGCTAAGATTAATGGGCAACCTGCCTTATAATATTTCAACGCCTCTGCTCTTTCATATTCTCAATTACTCCAATATATTTCATGATCTACATATCATGGTTCAAAAAGAGGTTGGAGATAGAATCTGCAGTGAGCCAAATAATAAAACGTATGGAAGACTATCAGTTGCTATACAAGCTCGTTGTAAAACAACTAAACTCTTTGATATCAAACCAAATGCTTTTTATCCGAGACCAAAAGTAAACTCTTCAATGGTTCAATTAATCCCTTATCAATCAATGAGTAAACAACAGGAACAACAGCTAGACCGTGTTGTGCAATTAGCCTTTTCTAAAAGAAGAAAAAAAATTAAGAACGCTCTAGATGGTTTATTCAAAACAGAAGATTTGAAACTTCTAGCAATCGATCCAGAGAAAAGGCCTGAAAATTTATCGGTGAAGGATTATATTAATTTGTCTAAGATACTCTAGAGTCTACAGATGGCAATCTATGCAATAGGAGACATTCAAGGCTGCTATATTGAGTTCAGGGCTCTGCTTGAAAAACTCGATTTTCAGCCCGGTTCAGACCAATTGTGGTTAACAGGGGATCTAGTCAATAGGGGTCCTCAGTCTCTGGAAGTATTAAGATATCTTCAACATTTGGACTCCTCTATTGTTGCTGTGCTTGGAAATCATGATTTACACTTAATTGCCCAAGTGATGACCAATGATAACCCTAAATCCATAGAGAGTAGTCTGCATCCGATTTTAGAATCAAAAGATAAAATTGATCTCATAGAGTGGTTAAGACATCTCCCTTTACTGTTTGTGGACGATAATCATCAGACTGCATTAGTTCATGCAGGCCTTCATCCCCACTGGAATCTTCTTGAATCTCAACAATATGCTAATGAGGTTGAGGCAATTCTAAGAGGGCATAGTGCTGAACACTTTCTCAAAGTGATGTATGGAGATACACCGAGCCGCTGGACTGAACACCTCAGTGGTTATGACCGTTATCGCATCATTCTGAACTGTTTAACTAGGATAAGATACTTGACTCCTGACATTGAATTGAACTTTATTGAAAAAAATCATCCAGAGAAGAATCAGAATGCAAACCTAATTCCTTGGTTTGAAGTAGAGAATCGAGAGAATCAAGAATACCGGATTATTTTTGGTCACTGGTCAACTTTGCAGTTTTACTCAAAAAATAATATTACCTGTCTCGATGGTGGGTGTGTTTTTGGAGGGCAACTCATATCCATCGATATTGATCGTCCATCAATGCAGATTGCAGTCGACGCAGCTACTAACTATTGTCCTATATCGAAATTGGAGCAGGAATATGTGGGTGAGACTGATAGTTAATCAGTTCAAAATCTGCAAAACGGTACTCAAAAATTGAGTTGGGTTTGTTATTTAATTTTAATTCAGGCAAGGAATAAGGTGTTCTTGATAACTGTTCCCTGGCTTGCTCAATATGATTCAGATACAAATGAACATCGCCACCAGTCCAAATAAACTCACCTGGTTCCAATTCACATTGTTGGGCAATCATTGTTGTTAATAGACTATAGGAAGCAATATTAAAACCTAATCCTAAAAATGTATCGCAACTTCTCTGGTAGAGTTGACATGACAATTTCCCATTGGCTACAAAGAACTGGAAAAAAGCGTGACACGGTGCTAATGCCATCTTCTTATTTAAAACATTTTCTTGAGGAGAAATATTCTCATCTGGTAAATCAGCAACATTCCAGGCACTAACAATGATTCTTCTTGAGTTTGGGTTATTGGTAATTTGGTCGATAACCTTTTTTATCTGATCAATATATTGACCATTTGGTGTTGGCCATGAACGCCATTGATATCCGTATATTGGACCTAAATCACCGGTCTCTGTCTCCCAATCATCCCAAATATGTACTCCGTGATCTTTTAAATCCTGATTGTTGGTAGATCCATTAAGAAACCACAGTAATTCATGTACCACACCTTTAAAAAATATTTTTTTTGTCGTCAATAAGGGAAAACCCTCAGTAAGGTCAAATCTCATTTGATGACCAAAGAAACTGCGTGTGCCAGTGCCTGTCCTATCGTCTTTAAGTGCTCCAGATTCAAGAATGGACTGCAGTAGATTTAAATATTGTTGCAACGAAATGATCTCCGTATAAAGTATTTGACTCTTTTTATTATACTGTCTTGCCCGTTTTGGTTAGCCTGTTTTTTCGTATAAAAATCCAAAATCCTATGACAATCATAGGCAGTGATAATAGTTGTCCGACAGTTAGCCAACCCCATGCCAAATAACCGATATGGGCATCGGGAAGTCTTAGAAATTCTATGGCTATTCTAAATAGACCATAACATATTAGAAACATAGCTGAACTCAAGCCTACTGCTCTCTGTTTAGCTGTGTACACCCATAAAATTAAAAATAATATTATTCCTTCAAAAAAAGCTTCATAGAGTTGAGTGGGATGTCTGATCATCCCATCAACAGCAAAACCGAAAACAGAATCTGTGGGTTTGCCCCAAAGTTCTCCATTAATAAAATTACCAACTCGGCCAGCTCCCAATCCAATAGGAAATAAGGGTGCAATAAAATCAGCAATATTCACAAATGGCTGCTCCACTCGTCTAGCAAAGAAAATCATGGCCATCAATACACCGACTAGACCTCCATGGAAGGACATACCGCCTTCCCAGACTTTGAATAGACTCAAGGGATCATGCAGAAGGACGGAAAAGTTATAGAAAAACATGTATCCAACTCTGCCTCCTAATATAACGCCAAGAGCAGTATAAAAAACCAGATCATCTATTTGTGCTGAATCAATCGGGCTACAACTACTCTTGACTCTGTGTTTGGCCAAATAGTAGCCAACTATAAAAGCCAACAGATACATTAATCCATACCAGTAAATACTGACGGGGCCAATTTGTATAGCAACAGGGTTAATTTCTGGATAAACCAACATCAATCAATCTGTAATTATTACCAAGGAATGATACGCTTGTTATAGTTTGTCGCTTTGCCTCTATTTTTCCTGATTGTTTGTGGTGAAATTCCTTCAATAACTTCAATCAAGCCAATAGCACTTTCATCTGTTGTTATGGCTCCTGGACCCTCAAAACCTGATTCATAAAGTAATTGTGTCTCAACTTGTCCAGGCGCAATAAGTGCCGACATTACACCTTTTGACTTTAAACTAGCATTCATTGCTATCACTCCCATATTTAAAGCAGCCTTGCTCATCCTATAGAAATAAAAACGATCCATATTACCTGTTATCTGCATAGATCCTAAACCACTGGTCATGGACACTATTTTTTTTTGGTTGCTAAGTGCAACACTCTCAGTAAATGCTTCAGCAACCTTTAAAGGCCCATAAGCATTTACTGCCATAACTTTCTCAAAAGTTAACTGATCCAAAGAACCAAAGGTTTGATTCTTAACATCACCAAGAACACCTGCATTGTTTATAAGAACATCTATAGCAATTCCTTGATATTTTCTCGCTAAAGACTCTATTTCATTCAATTCAGTTACATCTAATTTCTCAATTGAGATATTAGGATAATCATATATCATTTTTTTCAAGTCATCAGCACGTTCTGGACTACGACATGTTGCTATGACATTCCATCCACTAATAGCGTAGTTTCTTGCTAAAGCTAAGCCAATTCCTCGATTGGAACCTGTAATCAGAACCGTTGGTTGTGAAGTATCCAATAATAATTGTTTACTGGTATTCGTTTGGATTTGAGCAAGAACTAAACCTTGAAAACTGAAAGCAATTATAAGAATTCCTAATATGTTTGTTAGAGAAACAATGTTTTTCATAGAAAAATCCCCTTTGTGTAGTTGTTCCTATTCTAAATTATCTTTGAAAATATAAAATAGGTCTAAGTTGTTCAAAATAAGATATCATCATACAATTCTATTAAGAATAGAATGGAGATTAATTTATGAAATTATTTAGAAATATATTTTTTGTAGCGATCATTACAATTTCCCTCGCATCTTATCAAATCAATGCATCAAATCACCATGGTAACGAATCTGCAGAAGCAAGTGGCTCGGGCCACTGTGTATATATAGTAGACAACCCGTTTACTTCTGACCCATACATGGCTTGCAAAACCAATGTTACCAAAGAAGCGTGTATGATACTTGAGGAAGAAGGCGATGGGATGATGGGTATCAGTGACGCTGAATACGGTGAAGGAGATTGTTCCAGAGAAGCTTCCGTAGGTTCCTGTGAACGGGGAGGTTGGGAAGAAGTTTACTATGAAGGAGAAGGAGATCCTTCAACAGTAGAATTTGGCTGTGGATTTGCCGGCGATTGGTTGGAACCTAAGAACTAAGAACTCAACGGAATACTGCATTCTAAGTTGGAATTTACATCCATTTCTAATGGATAATCGAGCTCTATTTGTTAGGCGACAATAAACTATCCTAATGTCTCGACTAATAAAAAAAATTTTTACTTTTTTGTGTGCATTGTTTGGATTGTGCTATATAGGATTAATTATTTATGCATACATGCCTAACCAAGAATACCCAATTGAATCTTTTGCAACTAAAGATGATCAATTTGCTGATATCAATGGACAGAAGATACGTTACAGAGAATTTAATGAAGGTACAAACGATAAACCCTACTTGATTCTCATCCATGGCTTTGGCCACTCTTTAGATTCTTGGAGGAGAGTGCAGCCAGAACTACAAAAGTATTACCATGTTGTTGCTCTCGATCTAATTGGTTTTGGTCTTTCTTCAAAACCTGTGGATTATGATCACAGTAATGAGAATCAAGCTGCAACAATTGGCTTATTCGCTGATTACCTGGGTATAGAAAAGTTTATCATTGGAGGGCACTCACTCGGTGGTGCGATAGCCGTACACATTGCTCTTAATAATAAAAAAACAACCGGTGCGATTTTATTTAACCCAGGTATTATTAATACAGGTGTGCCAAAAATATTCAAATATATTAATCCTATTTTTCCATTTAGCCGTGTAACTGCAAAGCAATTCTCAAACAGAGAGTTCAGAACAAACTTTTTAAAAAGATCCTTTGTTAACCCTTCAATTGTGACCGATGAGGTCATGGATGAAGTTATGCTTGCTGTTCAAACAGAAGACTATATGGATGGAACCGCAAGCTTGATGAAAAAATTTAATGATCCACATGAATTCGAATTACTGCCATTCATTGAGGTGCCTACATTGATTGTCTTTGGTATGCAAGATAGAAACAAAAGCCTCGATGAAGCTAAAGCATTAAACGATAATATCAGAGGTAGTAAGCTGGTATTGGTACAACAGGCAGGTCATTATGTTCATGAGGAACAACCTGAAATCGTAGCAAAAATTATCATAGAGAATCTCAGTTTTTTAAGTGCGAGAATTATGGGAAAATAATCGTCCTAAAAGATAATCTTATATTGA
>CAXGBD010000052.1:0-7957 GCA_964008355.1 uncultured Gammaproteobacteria bacterium
GTTTTATTCATTCAACAAAGACAAGAAACCAAACGACAAAATGGGGAACTGATTACTTCGTCAGTGCTGGATAAGGAAGTTATTAATATCGCAACCATACGTGGCGTGTTTAGTAATCAATTTCAAATTACAGGTGTTTCTGTTTTTGAAGCAAAAGATTTGGCCATATTACTTCGAGCAGGGGCTTTAGCAGCTCCTATTTTTAAGGTTGAAGAAAAAACGGTAGGGCCCAGTCTGGGTCAAGATAATATCAATAGGGGATTCCAGGCCATGTTGATAGGTTTGGCTCTAGTTCTTGTTTTTATGATCATTTATTACAAAGGTTTTGGTCTGATTGCCAATATCGGACTGTTAATCAATCTTACCTTAGTCATGGCCTTATTATCTCTGTTACAGGCATCTTTAACACTGCCAGGTATAGCGGGCATTGTCTTAACCGTGGGTATGGCGGTAGATGCTAATGTTTTGATTTTCGAGAGAATCAGGGAAGAAATACGCATTGGTAATTCTCCGCAAGCGAGTATCACAGCAGGATATCAAAAAGCATTTGGCACTATTGCGGATGCTAATATCACAACCTTGATTGCAGCACTTGTTTTGTTTACTTTTGGGACGGGACCCATTAAGGGATTTGCGGTTACACTGACATTGGGGATTATCACTTCAATGTTTACGGCAATCATAGCTTCAAGAGCAATTGTAAATTTGGTCTATGGGCAGAGAACAATTAGCCGATTAAGGATCTAGATGAGTATGCATAAGAAAGAATATAATTTTCTCTCAATACGCTATGTAGCAATGGCATTTTCCATTCTGTTGTTGCTGATTTCTTTGGGTTCCTTAATGACAAAAGGTTTAAATAAAGGCATTGATTTCACAGGAGGTTTTTTGATCGAGGTGTCCTATCAACAACCGCCAACAATTAGCCAAGTGAGAAGTGAGCTTGCCGTTGGAGGATTTCCAGACGCCATAGTTCAGAATTTTGGCGGTTCCAAAGATTTGATGATTAGGATTCTACCCAGAGAAGGTGCTGATAATAAAGTTGTCGGCAAACAGATAATAGAAATATTGGATAATTCATCGAATAAGGCTGAATTAAGAGGATCAGAATTTATTGATCCTCAAGTTGGTGAAGAATTAACTAATGATGGTGCGTTAGCCATGATTTTTGCTCTCATCATGATCATGATCTACATTATTATTAGGTTTCAGTGGAAGTTTTCCATCGGCGCTGTCGCTGCTTTAATTCATGATGTTCTTATTACCATAGGAGTGTTCTCATTCTTTCAAATCTCTTTTGATCTGGCTGTTTTAGCAGCCATTTTAGCTGTGGTAGGCTATTCATTGAATGACACAATCGTGATTTTTGATCGAATTCGAGAAAATTTTCGTTTAATAAGAAAAATGGAAACACTTTCAATCCTTAACAAATCGGTTAACCAAACCATCAGTCGAACAATCATCACCAGTAGCACCACATTGTTGGTGTTACTTGCTTTATATCTTATAGGTGGCAAGTCTTTAGAAGGATTTTCTCTGGCTTTGATCATTGGTGTTATTGTTGGAACTTACTCGTCCATCTACGTTGCCACAACCTCTATATTTTTATTGGATGTTTCTACGAGTGATTTGCTTCAAGTTAATAAAGAACAACTCGATGATGGTATGCCCTAAGCAAGGGAATATTGGTACGCTAGCTGAGTTGAGTTAGTTGGGGACCATACTTGGAGATGATTTGTTTCATTTGATCGAAAATTTTTGGATTTCCTGCAAACAGATTTCCAGATCCAATCATGTCTTGATCGGGGATTAAATTTTCACACAACCCTCCTGATTCCTGGATCAGCAATACACCAGCTGCAATATCCCAAGAATTTAATCCAAACTCCCAAAATCCATCCAATCTCCCGCTTGCAATGTATGCCAGATCTAGAGCAGCAGCTCCTGGCCTTCTAATACCTGCGGCTTTTTGAGAAAATTCAGAGAATATTTCTAGATAAATATCCAACCAGTCTTTATTCTGACGATAAGGAAACCCAGTTCCCAGTAATGCTCCTTCCAATGTGCTTTGTTTACTGACTCTAATCCGTCTTTCATCAAGTCGACTGCCTTGGCCTTTTAGTGCGGTGAATAATTCTTGCCTAGAAGGATCATAAATTACCCCCACTTCTAACACTCCTTTGATTTGTAATGCAATGGAAACAGCGTATACAGGAAAAGAGTGTATATAATTCGTTGTACCGTCAATGGGGTCTACAATCCAAACAAAATCCTGTTTATTGTTGGTATTTTCTCCACTTTCTTCGGCAATCATTCCGTGATCGGGATATCGTGACTGAATAATCTCTTTAATAGCGGCTTCGGCTTGTTTATCAACGAAGGTGACAAATTCATTATAAGATTTGGTCTTGATATCGCTCTCATTGATTCTACCAAAGTTCATTTGTGCGATATCTCCCGCTTTTCTTGCGGCTTCGATTGCAGTATTTAAGAAGGCTTGCATGTTAAATTAATATTCGTTTAATAAATATAGAAAATAGATAATGTGTAGAATAACAAAACTTTTTAGCTAAATATCTGACTTTATTTTGGAAGCACAATAGTTTTATGAACCCACAAGTTAAATTTGTTTTATTTGAACCCTCCCATCCTGGAAATGTTGGTGCTGCTGCTCGTGCTATTAAGACCATGGGTTTTGATTTATTGTGTTTAATTAATCCAAAAGAGCATCCACACCCAGAAGCCAGAGCAAGGTCTTCGGGAGCCTTGGACGTTTTGTTGGATGCCGAAGTTTGTGACAACTTAAATGATGCGATTGAAAACTGTGGTTTAGTCGTTGGGACAACATCTAGAACTAGAAGAATCAGTGCACCAACATCAACAATCAGGGACATTGCTTCGAGTATTATTAATAAAGCCAAACATAAACCAGTGGCGATATTATTTGGTCCTGAAAAAACAGGATTGATGAATGAACAAATTGATTGCTGCAATCAATTAATTCATATTCCTTCAAGCCAATTGTATCGATCATTAAATTTGGCAATGGCCATTCAAATAATCGCTTATGAATTACATTTTGCTTGGCAAGCACTACCTTCAGAAATAGAGACAAGAAATCTAGCATCCAATTCAGAAATGGAATTATTTTATGAGCATCTTAATCAAGTATTACTGGAGACTGGATTTTTGAACCCAAGAAATCCCAGACAATTGATGAGGAGATTGAGAACGCTATTCAATAGAGCACAATTGGATGAAAATGAAATGAATATAATGAGAGGTATTCTAGCGTCTTATAAGGATAAGAGTGATACAAGCAAATGAAAGAGATCATAAAGCAAATCTATCTTGATTATGCATCGACCACACCCCTGGCTAGGGAAGTTGTCTCTGAGATGGAAGCTGTGATGAGTGGTCAATCCTTTGGTAATCCCTCGTCGGTGGACCATTTATTTGGTAAACAGGCATATGAAGCTGTAGAGAATGCGAGGCTAGATATTGCTTCATTGATCAATGCTGATGCAGGCGAGATTATTTGGACATCAGGTGCAACTGAAGCGAATAATTTAGCAATTTTGGGTTTGGCTAGGTTTAAAAAAAATGGATTTAAACAGCAAGTTATATCATCGTTCGCAGAACATAAATCAGTGATTGAACCATGTCTGCAAGTGAAAAAAGAAGGTTTCGAGCTGACCCTTCTAAATCCAAATGCAAACGGTTCAGTTGATATTAATGAATTGGAGGGGGCAATCAATGAGAAAACATTGATGGTGAGTCTGATGCATGTTAATAACGAAGTGGGGAGCATCAACGATATCAAGTCTATTGGTAATCTTTGCAGACAGAATAATGTCTTTTTTCATGTCGATGCAGCTCAAGGAATTGGCAAGTTACCCATTGATGTTAAAGATTACAAGATAGACTTAATGTCTTTAAATGCCCATAAGGTTTATGGACCAAAGGGTATCGGTGCTTTATTCATCAATCATGAATCGGTAGGCAGAGTTGAACCCATTTTGATTGGGGGAGGTCAAGAACGATCTCTAAGGCCTGGAACCTTGGCAACCCACCAAATTGTAGGCATGGCCAGAGCCTACAAAATTGCTCAGGAAAAAATGTCGAGTGATCACAGGCACTTAAGACAATGTAGAGAGCTCTTTATAGATACATGCAAGGATATTTCTAAATTGAGCGTGAACGGTCATTCAGAAAATGTTTTTCCAGGCATTCTGAGTGTCAGCATAGATGGCCTCTATGCGGAAAGTATTATCTATGGTATGAAAATAGCTGCTGTTTCAAAAGGTTCAGCTTGTAATTCTGATGATGATGAACCTTCTCATGTATTAAAGTCTATGGGATTAAGTCAATCTGAAATCAATGGAACTGTCAGATTTAGCTTTGGTCGGGATACAGAAATCAAAGATGTAGAATACGCTTGTCGCTTATATAGAGACTCTGTGGATCACCTGCATCGATTGAGCGGTGACTAAAATAGAAATATATGACTGAGAATTTAACAAGATTTTATTTTGACCAAGAAGATCATCTCTTTAACTGGGAGGATGATCAACACACTTACGAAGCTAAAGGCAGTGCCACAAACTCCCAAGGAATGAAAATTGATCTTTATTTTAAGGTTGAAGACGGTAGAATTGTCGACGCTAAATACAACGTTAGTGGGTGTCCAGTTTTAATTGCTATTTCTGCCTTTTATATCGAGAATGTAATCGGTAAAACATTGGATGGTTGTCATGACTTTAATGCGATTGGCATCCATGAGAGTATAGAGATTCCTAACCATAAAAAAGATAGGATGATCCTTTTGGAGAATGCCGTTGATGATTGTTTAGGTCAGATTAAGGAGTAGGTGAATTTTCTATGAATATTAAGATTACGGATAAAGCACTAGGACGCTTTAAAAAAAATTTAGATCAAAGGTCAGATGCCATAGGTCTTAGGATTAGTATTACAGCCAGTGGTTGTAACGGCTATTCCTATGTTTTGGATTATGCAACTGAGGTTGAACCAACAGATGAGGTGTGTGAGATATCAAATATTTCAATCCTGGTTGATCAGGAAAGTTTGCAGTACATCAAAGGGACGGAAATTGATTTTGAGGAAGAGGGTTTTAATCAGGTTTTTAAATTTAAAAATCCAAACGCAACCGGTGAATGTGGTTGTGGTGAAAGCTTCAGTATTTAGATCTTTGTATAAGGAATTCTGATGAGCATTGAAAGAACTCTTTCCATTATCAAACCGGATGGCGTTAGACAAAAAATCATCGGTGAAATAAACAAGCGTTTTGAAGACGCAGGCTTGGCTATTGTCAATGCCAAAATGATTCAACTCTCCAAATCTGATGCAGAGGGATTTTATGCCATTCACAAGGACAAACCCTTTTTTAATGATCTTGTGGCATACATGACTTCAGGCTTGGTGATGGTACAAGTTTTAGAAGGCGAGAATGCCATACAGCTCAATCGAAAAATCATGGGAGCAACAAACCCTGCAGAAGCAGCAGCTGGAACCATCAGAAGTGATTTTGCATCGAGTATAGAGGAAAACGTGGTCCATGGTTCAGATGGACCTGAGACGGCTAAGGCTGAAATAGAGTATTTTTTCGGTTGAGTCTTTACAGAATGAGGGCACCCCTTGAACTCTAACCTCAATAACTTAATCGGCAAACCTTTTGATGATCTCGTTATTTTTTTTCAAACCATTGGCGAGAGAAAATACAGAGCAAAGCAGCTAATGGATTGGTTATATCACCGTGGTGTTTTTGATTTTGATGCCATGACAGATTTGAATAAAAAACTGAGAGAGTATTTAAATCAGAATTGTTCACTCGAGATTGCAGCAGCCACTCAAACTCAAACATCCTCTGATGGAACGATTAAATGGGTCATTGACCAAGGGCAAGCACAAGCCATTGAAACAGTGTATATTCCAGAGAAGAGCAGAAGCACACTATGCGTATCAAGCCAAATCGGCTGTTTAATCGACTGTCCATTCTGTGCGACAGGTCACCAAGGGTTTAATCGAAATTTATCATCGGCTGAAATTATTGGCCAAGTATTGTTAGCAAAACAAGCTTTGAAACAAGAACTAAAGCAAGACCATGCCATTACCAATATTGTTTTTATGGGTATGGGAGAGCCTTTAGCAAACTTTTCTGAAACTATTAAAGCGATAAAAATTTTAACAGATCCCAATGGTTTCAATTTATCGCGAAGAAGAGTGACAATCAGCACTTCGGGTCTTGTTCCACAGATTATGAAACTTGCAGATTATGTGAATGTTTCATTAGCAGTTTCATTGCATGCTCCAGTTAACAAATTGAGAGATGAGCTGGTACCGATTAATAGACGTCATCCTATTGAAGCATTGTTGGATGCCTGTTGGTTTTATGCGAAAAATGGGCGACTAAAAACTGTCACATTTGAGTATACTTTGTTGAAAGGCATCAATGATCAGCCACAGCATGCCAGGCAATTGTGTAAGCTTTTGAAAGATCGGCCTGCTAAGGTCAATTTGATTCCATTCAATCCATTTCCTGGGGTTGCCTACCAACCCACTCCTGTCTATCAAATTAATGAGTTTAGGAATATACTCTTGGAGTCTGGAATAATGACCATGACTAGAACAACTCGTGGGGATGATATAAAAGCAGCCTGCGGTCAATTGTCTGGAATGGTGAATAATTTAGCAAAGCAATCATTGGGACAAAAACTAAAAACGATCAATTAGTTTATAATTTATGAGAACACATGATGACAATGACCTCGCAGCCAAACAGAATGAATTGTTTGTTGGCGCTTCCTTAAAGAAAGCACGGGAATCCAAGAAGCTATCAATCGAGGATGTTGCAAAGGGACTTTATGTGGTTCCTTCCATTGTTGTTGCTTTGGAGGAAGAAGCCTTTGATAAAATTGGACCGGTTGTTTTTATCAAAGGTCATTTAAAAAACTATGCAACTTTTCTAGGACTCCCTGCTGAAGAGATGCTAAAAGTACTATCAAGGAGTGGACAAATGAAAGAACAGAAAATTGTTGTACCAGGAATCGCCGACCATATGATTGCCTTAAAAATTATTTCCTATGCAAGTGCATTCATACTAGTTATAACCATTGTAGGTATCTATATATCGCATCATTAATGGTTGCTTTCTGTGGATAAGAAACTAGAGGAGAATTAAATGTCTGACCAGATAAAATCTGTCAGAGGAATGCCAGTTATCCTACCTCAAGACATTAAGAAGTGGCAATTTGTGGAAGCCACCGCAAGAAGTCTTCTCCAGTTATATTCATATAATGAAATCAGAACACCCGTGGTTGAAAAAAGTGAATTGTTTCAACGAACGATAGGTCAGGAAACCGATATTGTTGCAAAAGAAATGTATACATTCCAAGACCGAAAAGAGCAATCTCTTTCACTGAGGCCTGAGGCAACTGCTGGCATCGTGAGAGCAGGCATTGAAGCAGGATTATTTTACAATCAAAGCCAAAAATTCTGGTCTATAGGACCGATGTATAGGTATGAAAGACCGCAAAAAGGGCGATACCGTCAATTTCACCAGATCAATATAGAAGCTTATGGATTTCCAGGACCTGATATTGATGCAGAAATCATTTTATTGACAACAAGGATATGGAAAGCTCTAAACTTGAATTCATTGAAACTAGAGATTAATTCTTTGGGCACGCCGAAATCAAGACACATCCATAGAAAAGAATTACAGGATTATTTTAACAGCCATAAGGAAGATCTGGACGCAGACAGCCTGCGAAGACTGGATCATAATCCAATGAGAATTTTAGACAGCAAAAACCCTGACTTGCAAGACCTCATTGAGTCGGCACCCAAAACAATTGATTTTCTAGATCAAGCATCGAGCGAACACTTCCAGGCTCTAGAGGCTATATTGCAAGAGCATGCCATTGAATATACCTTGAAT
>CAXGBD010000053.1:0-7939 GCA_964008355.1 uncultured Gammaproteobacteria bacterium
GGAAACCTAATAATCGATTGTGTCAATTCTCCTCTGAATTCAAAAATTATATTGCTGAAGTTGTTGCTTTTTTAACTTACCAATCAGACGCCAAACCTTTTCCTTTTTCTGATTGGCCAAACAAATAGAACATACTTCATTGATTTTAAAATTATGAATCATTTGGTTATAAATAAAATCATTTCACCAGCTAAAATTTGGTTAATTGTTTGCTTATTCAATGTATTTTTTTCAGCATATGTCAGCGCTGAAATTATTGTCGATGGACGCTTGGATGAAACGGAATGGCAGCAAGCACAGCGATTCGAAAACTTTGTCGAAACCCGACCTTTCAGTTTAAGGGAATCAACACATCCAACTGAAGTGTTGATAATAACTGATGAAAAAGGAATTTATTTTGGATTTATCAACGAACAGCCATGGGATACACGATACAGAAGGAAACAAGAGCGTGATTCAATGTGGTCTGATTCCGACCGAAATTTTCTCTCTATTGATTTTGATGGCAAAGCCAACATAGGCTATTTTTTTGGTGTCTCCTTGGGTGGCTCGATGAGTGATGGGTCAATCAGCAATGGGAGCCAGATGGACAGAGATTGGGATGGGGATTGGGAAGTGAAGATATCCGAATCAGAAACCCATTGGTATTCGGAGTTTTTTCTCCCCTGGACTGTGGTTCCAATGATGTCAGACAAGCAGAGTACCAGAAACATAGGTGTTTATTTTTCCAGACAAATGATGGAAGAGGGAAAAGTGGTAGGGTTTCCTGGCATTAATTACGAGAGACAAAAATTTCTCTCTCGTCTACATCCGGTTACCATCAATCAATATGAGTCGACTAAATTCGTTATTTTTCCTTATGCAGTAAGTTCGTATGATAATTTACAAGATTCTGCTGATCACCAGGCAGGATTGGATCTGTTTTGGGCTCTGGGCAATGGTCGGGAGTTGAACATGACTGTAAACCCTGACTTTGGTCAGGTTGAAAGTGATGAAGTGGTAATAAATTTTTCCCCAGTTGAAACAAGGCTTTCAGATAGAAGGCCATTTTTCGCTGAAAACCAAGGATTGTTTACTATTAATAGTCATGACTATGGTCTTATCAATACCCGCAGAATTGGCAGTTCTCCTGACTATAATTGCGATGAATACTCAGTTGCAAATGGTGGTTCTGATGTATTACAAGATTCCTGTGAGAATGAACAAAAGGCAAACAATGACATTGACACAGCTTTAAAGATTACCCAACTGGGAGAAAATACTGATGTTGGTTTTTTTGCTGCTTTTGAGGATGATGAAACATTTAGTAAAGGACGTGAATTTTATGCTCTCAGAGCCTTGAGGCGATTAAATCAGCATAAGTTGGGGTATCTTGCAACGCACGTTGAACGAGATGCCTTGGATAGAAGTGCTACCGTCCATGCTTTTGATTATGAAAATCAAGCAACGGAAGCTCTGACATTAAATAGTTTATTGATGTACTCAGATACTACTGATGAAAGTGGTTTTGGGATGCGTTTTGGTATGAGCTACGAACCCGATAAGTACTGGAATACGGGTATTTCTTATTACCGTTCTGATGATGACCTAAACGTCAATGATATGGGTTATCAGACCCGGAATAATTTGAGTAAGTTGAGAACTTTTACAAAGTATACACAAACGGATTTTTCACAGACTTCAAAAATTATAGCACGTGAGTATAGACTTGCTTTTTCAAAAAGAGCCGATACTCATGGGCTTCAATTATCACAAAGAGCCGAACTCGAATTTAAACAGACGTTTAAGGATACATCTGGCTTTGAGATTGAATTTGGACAGAGTTCTTCTGGAAACGATGACCTATTGACCCGAGGCAGTACATTGGCACCCTTCGTTAAATTCGGTCAGGGTAGGGGGTTCGAATTTACTTACTATGGAAGACAAAATGAGCGTTGGAGTTATTGGATGCATCTTGAAAGAGAAAGGGATTCATACCAATCATTTACTATAAGTGAAAATGCCATAGCGCTGGGTGGAAATTATTACCCTTCAGATGATCTTAAATTTGGCATACAGATAGCGAAGGCTAATTCTAAAAATTGGCTCAATTGGTTGGGAGACAACAGGATTGGGGTCTATCCTCTTGATTATTTTTCTATAAGGGCCAATGCTACTTGGTTTCCAAAAGAAAAACACGAACTGCGAATTAAATTTCAAACTACTGTTATGGAAGCCGAGACTGGAGTCGAATGGTTAGCTGACAGTGTAGGTCACTTGAATCCTACCAATACATCAGCTACTGGATTTGATCTTGGACAGTTGGCCTTCCAGATTAGGTACAAATATGAAATCAGCCCACTGTCTCATTTCTATGCAGTTTATACCCGAGGAGGCAGGCATTACGAAGATGATGATGTAAGTGTGAGTAAAATAATTAGAGGCACTTGGGACAACCCTGAAGAAGACAGATTTACTTTAAAGTTAAGAGTTAAGTTTTAAGAGTGCCTATTTGTTTTAGGGATGTAAATTAAAAGTTACTGATGTAAGTTTGCTGGTCTAAGAGGTTCAATATGCAGTTCCCAATCATCATGATCATCGGGTCCTTGGGGTCCGATCATACCTTCAGCTGACTTGAGCAGTATCTCTGGGTAATAGATTACACCGCCTTTAATTACTAATTCGATATTCCGTGTAGCTTTAATATCTTCAAATGGATTACCCTTGATGACGAGGAGGTCAGCCAGTTTTCCTGGTTCTATGGATCCAAGCTTGTCTGCAACACCAAGCGCATTTGCACCGTTAATTGTTGCTGCTTTCAGTACTGTAATATTTGGTAAACCTGCGTGTACCATCGCCAAGAGTTCACGATGAAATGCAAATCCTGGCAATAACGTTGTATAGACAGGCTCATCGGTGCCTACGATGAGAAGATTCTCACCGCCAGCTTCATACAGTTTATTCAATTCAAGCACTCGCTGTGCATATTCAGCTACGTCTGATTCTGGTGGTGGGTCACCTCGTTTCTCAAGTAATGTTTGTGCGTAGGGGGTGAAGTATTTTGCCTCATTGGTCCAAATCATGTCTACACCAAGTTCTTTTCGTAGATTGACTCCACCGTACATCTGCAAGTTAGCGTCATAATACACCTGGTATTGCAGAATCAGATCAATCATCTGCTCCATATCAGCGCTTTCTGGGCCACCACTACCCAATGTAATCTGATGCTCAAGACGATCTAACCCCATCAAGATCGCATCTCTGGGATGCACATCATATTCCCATTCATAATTGGCTAGATGCCCTGTTGTTGTCATACCATGTTTGTGTGCTTGCTCGATTAAAATTTTGGTTTCACCCGGTGTTGCCTGTTTAATCTTAATGCTGACGACACCCTGTTCTGCCCATTTATCGACTTCAGCACGCATTTCCTCTTCTGTGATGTCATTCGGCCAGGCAGAGCAATTGTCCGCGGCAGTTTTAACGCTGTATTCGCATCTGAATCCACCAAAATAAGGACCCGAAGCGAAAAGTCTTGGACCGATTGCTTTAGCACTATCTATCAGGTCTCGCTGCCTAAGAACTCGCTCAGGATAGTACTCACCAGCCGACCAGGTTGATGTCACTCCATTTGCTAGAAATATAATGCCGTTGTTGACAACTTCTTCCACGCGACCTACATCGACGAGATCAAAATTGTAGTGTGCGTGAAGATCGATCATTCCGGGTAAAATTGTTTCTGAGTCGCTCAGGTCTACTACATTAGTTGCCTTAAGAGCTTTTCCTTTTAATTTTGCGTCAATTTCAACGATTTTCCCCTCACGGATCACAATACCTTTATTTTGCCTGCGTGTGTTATTGATACCATCAAACAACCAACCACCTCGAATCACAATTTCGTCTGAGGGTGGGTCTGACCACTGTGCATGTACGTTAGAAGATACCAACAGTAGAATGAGAGCTGCCGTATTAAACAATCTGCTAATTAATAAGTTCATTTTTTATTACTCTTGTCTTGTTTTATTTTTTCAGAAAATTACTCAATCGCTTTGGGTTGTAGATCTTGATAATGACTTCATCACCCTTGTTGATTTCACCGGCTACATCAATAACACCTACCAGGCCTCTTAATTTCTTTGCTGCCTTTGCGAACGCAAGGTTGCTTAGAGGTTCACTGGATAGTGTGGTGTATGTCTTTGCCACTTTCTCCGCCATATGTCTGCATGGAGCATTATAATCCTCGACAACAAGCACTGCACCCGATGGAAACCATAGCTGGGTACCTTTTGGTAGTTGTGAAAAATTGGGAATTCCTTCCAAACAAAGGTTCGCAGTAAGTATCTCAGCTGCCAAAGGTGTTTTAAGTTGCATCTTCTCCTGAATCTTAGTCAGCTCCTCTAAGGAAACTGCTGACCATTGACGGTCATTTCGTCTTATTGTTCCGACTGGTAATGATTCGCCTTCATAGGCACCCCGCATATGACTTCGATACTTGTCACCGACGAACCCATCGAGTTCGGCAACAATTGTAAACTGAGGTTCTTCGTTTATTTCCTTATGACTATTGGCAAGGGCAGAAACAACAGTGCCGGTAATTGTCTCACTGTAATTGGTCATTATTATTTATTTTCTTTGAGGATATTATTAATAGATTCCATTTCTTCCGGAGTCATTTTCCATGAAATAGCCTCAACATTTTGGATCAATTGTTCTGGTTTAGTAACTCCGACTAATACTGAGCCGATTTGGTTTTGATTTGCAGCCCAGCACAATGAAAGTTCTAAGATATTGCGATTAATACTCTTGCCAAACTCTATCAATTTGTCCATCAAATCAAATTTTGAGTCTGATTGAAAAGCTCCCTTCCAAATAGCAAGCCTTGTTCCTGGAGGAGGGTCCTCATTGCGTTTCACTTTTCCAGTTAACAAACCACTTTCCAGTGGAAAGAAGGGGAGAATGCTAATATTGTGTTTCTCACAGGCAGGAACAATTTCTTTTTCCATATCTCTATTTAAAATACTGTAACGAGTCTGAAGTGAAATAAAATGATTGAGTTCATTAGTTATCGCTGTCCATGCAGCTTCAGATATTTGCCATGATGCAAAGTTTGATGAACCTATATAGCGAACCTTACCTGAAGACACTAGGTCATCTAATGCTCTGAGAGTTTCATCTATTGGTGTTTCATGATCAGGAAAATGCATTTGATAAAGATCAATATAGTCAGTGTCTAACCTAGTTAAGCTTTCTTCCACTGATTTAACAATATAATCTCTTGTTCCACCGTCTTTTATACCGGAGCCTCTAGTAGCTGGATCCGCACCAAATTTTGTTGCCAAAATTACTTTTTCTCTTTGTCCCTCAATTGCTTTTCCTACTATTGTTTCGCAATGACCTTTGGGTCCACCATAGAGTGCAGCTGTATCAATACAATTGACTCCCAGATCAATCGCTGTATTTATTATTTTAGTTGTTGTTTCTTGATCACAGAATAAGCCAAAGTTCAAACAGCCCAGTGAGAAAACAGAAACGTTTAATTCTGAATTACCGAGATTTCTATATTCCATAACTTAGTCCTCAAATATTTTTTGCCAGTTCTTGTTTTTCTTCTCTGTCACCAGGTGCAAGAATTCTTACAATAATGGCTATAATCATTATAAATGCTTGAAAAATACCAACAATAATAAAAGGCCAGTTTGGACCCCAGGAATCAAACAATCTTCCACCAATGAATTGGGTAATCATGATACCAAAAGCACCAAATAATCCTATCATTCCCATGATTGATCCACGGTTTTGAGGTGATGCTTCTTGACCTGCTAATCCTATTGACACAGATATCGAAGTTGCCGAACCGATAGAGAGTAGGGCAAACAATGGTAGATAATTATAATCAAGCGGGGAGGGCACAAAATACATTGACATGTAACCGGCTGCTCCAAGGAACATGGAGACTGCGGTCGCTGTTACTCTATTGACTCGATCAAAAAAGAATCCCCAAGAAAAATGAGTAATTATGCCGATCACCATCATAAAGCCAAAAACAAGACCAGCCTGTGACATTGCTTTTGCCGGGCTAAATCCTTGTATCATTCCTGAGTGTACCGCCCATAATGCAATGTATGTGCCTTTCAGAGTAAGGTCTGCTCTCGCTGTTAAAGAGACTATGTATGCAAGCATTATTCTTGGATTTTTAGCTTCTAAAAAACCGTTCGTTAACAAATCAAGGAACTTTATATTTTTTTCGACTGCTGAAGGTTTTGACAACACTGGACCATCGAAGCCTTTATAGAATATATAAGTAGACACCAAACAAAGAAAAGTTAATACCCAGTAAGCAACTTGGCCTGCAAGTCTAGCATCCGTTCCATTATTCATAAGATACAGAGGTACTTGAGAGAGCCCAAGAGTTACCATTAAGATACCAATATTATTGAAAACATTACCGGCTCCAATTAGTTTTCCTCTGCAGTGATTTTGTGGAATATCAGTAGTTATGGCTGGCAATGTGCTTGCAAGTGCAGCTGCTCCTACAGCCCAAATTGATCTAGAGATATAAAGATCACTGAGTGTATCTGCTGTTGGATAAAAAGCATAACCCAGGCCCAATAAAAGCAATCCTATGATGAGTACTGGAACCCGTCCAGTTTTATCGGATAAAGACCCAAATGGTTTTATGAGAAATAGGGTAAAAATTTCACTTATAACACCTAGGTTACCGGATATAGCTCCTTGTTGAACTTGTGGAATTCCAAGGTTTGCATTGAGGACATAAGGTTGCAGGAATCCCATTGCTGAGAACAGGGCTATGCTTATGAGAGAAGCATAAAGATAAGTGTAAAAATTTTTATAACTAATGCCTGGGGATAGGTCATATATCCATATTCTTAGTGACCTTATTGATTCGGTTGTTGCCATTAATTTAACTTAGTTCCTTTGATTGTTAACCGATGCATTATCCGTTTAGTATTATAATCTCCAACAGCAAAATGCTGTGTTACTTGATTATCCCAAAAAGCGATAGAGTTCTTTTCCCAAATAAATCTACATTGAAAATCTGGGTTATGAAGGTGCTTATATAAGAAATCCAATAAGGAATCACTTTCGTTATGGTTTAATCCTGTAATATGTGATGTAAATGCTTCATTTACATAAATACATTTTTTGCCAGTTTCTGGATGTATTTTTATTACAGGATGTTCTACTGGAGGAAGGGCTTTTTGCATTTTAGCAAACCTTGAAAGACCTTGTTCACTAAGAATTTCTTCCTTTGTGTTTGTCATGACAATTGAATGTACAGCTTGTAGTTTTGATAAAAAATTCTTCATTTTCTTCGATAATTGCTCATAAGCAAGACATGCATTTAGAAACATCGTATTACCACCTGATTCAGGTATGGTTATAGCCTTTAAAATTGCTCCCATGGGGGGTATTTTTGTATAAGTCATATCAGAGTGCCATATTCTTGAGTTTCTAGAATAAGGACCAGGTCCATCATCAGCACTTTTTAGTTCAATAATTTCAGGAAAGTCTTTAAGAGTAGGTATTAGAGGGTGTATTTCAAGTTTCCCAAAGTTTTTTCCAAAAGTAACTAGCTGAACTGGACTTATATCTTGTTTACGAAAAAATATAACGTGATATTCGTTTAAAGTATTTTTTATCAGGTTAAAGTGTTTCTTTGATAATGTTTTTGAGAGATCAATCCCAAGTATTTCAGCACCTAAGGCACCTGTGTAAGGTTTTATTCTTATTTTATTGGTCATTTACAGAAATATTTTGATTTCTAGTTTTCCTTTAGAATATTCAGAGAGTCATAAAATTGGAAAAATAATAAATTAGTCTAACTAAGTTACTCTAAGAGTATCCAAAAAAGAACCCTTATTGTGTGGATTATTAAGTTAGAGTTTTGTTCTAATGTATTTTTTCGGGAGCAGTACCGCTGATTGTGAGACGGTGCATT
>CAXGBD010000054.1:0-7867 GCA_964008355.1 uncultured Gammaproteobacteria bacterium
CTAATCGGAATAAAAGCTTTCCTTGTTGTTGGCTTTCTCTCTCAAGCTATCAGGAACCGTGAATCGCTCTCCTAATCTCTGGCTATAGTCGTCACACCGTTCCACAAATTTCTCAATACCAACGGTATCGATGTAGGAGAATACTCCTCCAGACCAGGGAGGGAATCCCCAACCCAAAATCGAACCGATATCACCGTCATCGGGACTCATCAGAACATGTTCCTCCAAACAGCGATAGGCATCGAGCGCCTGGATGGTCATCAGTCTGGATTTAACCTCCTCGACATCAGGCTGTTGGTCACTGACGGGAAATAAATCCGCCAAACCCGGCCAAAGTCTTTTTTTGGCACCTTCCGGATAGTCATAAAAGCCCTTGCCATATTTTTTTCCCAACCGTTCGAGCTCAACCAATTTTGCCGAGACCTCCCATCCTGATGCAGGCTTATAGGCATCACCCATGTCTTCCATGGTCTGGAGGTGAATTTTGTATCCCAGTTCAATGGAGGTTTCATCCTGGACGGCCAATGGTCCAACCGGGTAGCCGGCATGTCTTGCTGCATTTTCTATCAGTGCCGGTGACACGCCTTCGGTCAGCATCGTATTGGCTTCATTGCAAGCCATACTAAAGACCCTGGAGGTGAAAAAGCCCCGACTGTCATTCACCACAATGGGTGTTTTCTTGATTTGCTGGACATAATCCAGGGCTCTTGCCAAGGCTTCATCAGAGGTCTCCTTGCCCAGGATCACTTCAACCAATGGCATCCTCTCAACCGGTGAGAAAAAGTGCAGGCCGATGAAACTCTTGGGTCTCTTTGAGGCTTCTGCCAATCCACTAATGGGTAATGTTGAGGTATTGGATGCAAAAATTGCACTCTCGGCAATCACTGCTTCGGTTGCTTGGGTCACACCCGCTTTGATCTCTCTATCTTCAAAAACTGCCTCGATAATCAGTTCACACGATTCAAGGTCATTGTAATCAGTGGTGACTTTGATCCTGTCCAACATGGCTGCAGCATCATCAGAGGACATCTTTTTTCGAGCCACCCGTTTCTCCAGAAATTTCTCGGTATACTCCTTACCTTTAGCGGCCTGCTCATCGGTTGAATCCAACAACACCACATTCATCCCAGCCCGCGCACTCACCAAGGCAATGCCCGAACCCATCATGCCGGCCCCCAGCATCCCCAAAGTAGTGACTTTCGACTTCTCAACGCCTTCCGGTCGTGCACGCAATTTATCTGCAGATTGTTTGTTGATAAAGAGACTGCGGATCATATTGCCTGCCACCGTTCCGGTCAGCAGTTCGACAAAATATTTGGCCTCAATTCTCAATCCAGAATCGATCGGAATCTGGCATCCTTCATAGACGCAGGAAACAATTGAGATCGGTGCAGGGTAATTGTGGTTGGTGTTCTTTGCCACCAGTGCATTGACCACTGAGAATGTTTGGATCGTGCCAACCTTATTGGCATCAAGCCCACCTGGTACCTTGAATCCTTTCTTATCCCAAGGTTGAACCGCATCGCCTTTATCCTTGATCCAGGCCTTGGCCTTATCAATTAATTCTTCCTTGGAGGCTAATTCATTGACGATGCCAAGACCCTTGGCTTGTAAGGGTTTAAGATGTTTACCCTGGGTCATTAATTCCAAAGCCGCTTGAACTCCGATTAATCTCGGCAGTCGTTGTGTACCGCCGCCACCGGGTAACAAGCCCACCATCACTTCAGGTAAGCCAAGCACTGCATCAGGCCGATCAACCGCTATCCGATAATGGCAGGCCAGAGTCAATTCGAGTCCGCCACCAAGAGCAGTGCCATTGATCGCAGCAACAAAAGGTTTGCCACAAGTTTCCATTTTTCTCATTGTTTGGTTACTGGCGATGACTTTTTCAACGACATCCGATTTGTCTGACAGTCCCCGCAATGCAGGTAACATTGATTTTAAATCCGCCCCAGCCATAAAGTCATTTTTGGCAGAAGTGATCACCGCGCCAACAATTTTCTCATCACTGATAACTGACTCCAAACACTGACCTAGATCTTGATCGAAATCAGCGGTGATGACATTCATGGGTTTGTCTTTGACGTCGATTGTTAAAACGGCGATACCGTCATGATCGACATCCATCGTTACTGTACTACTCATATTCTGATTACCTTATTTTTTCGTTGTTCTGTAAATCTAAACGCGTTCAACAATTGTTGAAGTGCCCATACCCCCGCCGATGCACAAATTCACCAGTCCGGTATTGAGATCACGTCGCTCCAGTTCATCTATCAAAGTACCCAGTACCATGGCACCGGTTGCACCCAATGGATGTCCCATAGCAATTGCCCCGCCATTGACATTAATCTGTTCGTGAGCAATATCCATCTCTTTCATGTACTTCAAAACAACGGCTGCAAAGGCTTCGTTCAATTCAAAAAGATCGATGTCATCTTTAGACATGCCACAGCGTTTGAGCACTTTTCTCGCCGATGGGGCTGGACCGGTCAACATAATGGTGGGTTCGCTCCCTGTGGAGGCGAATCCAACAATCTTGGCTTTGGGTTTCAGTCCCAGTTCCTGGCCCACTTCCTTGGTGCCAACCAGCACAGAAGCGGCCCCGTCAACAATGACGCTGGAATTACCGGCATGGTGGACGTGTTCAATGCGCTCGACTTCCGGATATCTTTGGATTGCGATCGAGTCGAAACCAAAATTGGCACCCATATCTACAAATGAAGGCTTAAGCTTTGCGAGGTCATCGACTGTGGTCCCAGTGCGGATGCATTCATCGTGATCTAGCAACGTTTCACCCAATTGGTCTTTCACCGGCATAATGGAGTGATCAAAATAACCATTGTCCCTGGCATTGGAAGCTCTGGCTTGGCTTTCAACGGAATAGGAATCAACATCTTCCCTGCTGAATCCTTCTTTCGATGCAATCAAATCAGCACTGATGCCCTGTGGAACAAAGTAGCTCCCGTATGCAACCTGTGGATCCACTGCCATGGCTCCGCCGACTGTGCTCATTGGAATTCTAGACATCGATTCCAGTCCACCACCAATACACAGATCCGACATACCAGACATCACTTGGGCTGAAGCACTGTTCACGGCTTCGAGACCCGATGCACAAAATCGATTCAATTGTTTACCCGGAGCACTGAGGTCATAGCCGGCATTAATTGCGCCTATTCTTGCCGGGTTGGCTCCTTGTTCTCCCTGAGTGTGTACCACTCCCATCACGATATCATCCACACGGCTGGTATCTAGTTCATTTCTGTCTCTTAATGCTGCCAGTACCTGGGTAACCAATTCCACTGGCGTGACTTCATGCAAGGACCCATCGGGTTTGCCCCGACCTCTTGGGGTTCTAACATGGTCATAGATAAATGCTTCGGTCATAACTCACCTATTCGTTGAAATTAAATATAAGCAATCTTAACAAAAAAATAATTTTCTAACGATGAAAAAGAAACATTTAAACAGAAAAGAAAAGACTACTATCGTTTCTACTGGGAATCATTTTTCGGTTACAATTCACTCTTTAATAATTTATATTTTGAGGCAAGCAATGGATATTGAAAATAAAACAATCATCATCACCGGGGCAGCACGGGGTTTAGGTGCGGCAATGGCAAAACATCTGGCTGTACAAAAATGTAAGCTGGGTCTGATCGATTTGAACAAGGATGACATTGTCGAGACGGTTGAAGCTTGTTCAGCCTTGGGCGCAGAAACAAAGGCCTACACTGCCGATGTCACCAATGAAGACGATGTAGGCGCAGCCTACAGGCAAATAGTCAGTGATCTAGGCCCGCTTCATGGAAGCATCAATAATGCAGGTATTACCAAAGATGGGTTATTGGTAAAATTCAAAGACGGTGAGTTTGTCAAAAAAATGTCTTTCGAAGACTGGCAAGCAGTTATCAATGTCAATTTAACGGGCGTTTTTCTGTGTGGCCGAGAAGCGGCCCAACTGATGATTGAATCCGGCACCCAAGGAGTCATCATTAATATTTCCAGCATTGCCAGACACGGTAACTTTGGGCAAACAAACTACTCGGCAACCAAAGCAGGCGTCCAGGCCATGGCCGTTGTCTGGGCCAAGGAATTGTCGCGTTATGGAATTCGAGTCAATGCCATAGCCCCGGGTTTTATCAACACGGAAATGGTGGCGGCCATGCCGGATAACGTCAAAGAAAAACTAGCGAAAATGATCCCTTTGGGAAGAATCGGAGAACCCAAAGAAGTCGCACAAGCTGCGGAGTTTATTTTCCAAAACGACTACTATTCAGGACGTTGCATTGACCTAGACGGCGCGCAAAGATTGTAGTCAATAACAGGTGAAATGAAACAAGCATGTCTAATGTAGTCATAACGGGGAGCACCAAGGGCATTGGCAGGGGCCTTGCCAATGAATTTGCTCGTCTGGGACACAACCTGGTGATCACCAGCAGAGGTCAAGAAGATATCGAACGCGTGATCGGGGAAATCGCCAAGAAGTCGGAAGGCCGGATTATCGGGCAGGTCTGTGATGTCACCGATAAGAAGCAGGTTCAGGCCTTGTGGGAACTGGCAAGCGGTGAATTTGGCTCGATTGATTACTGGATCAATAATGCCGGTTATGCCTCTGGTCAAAATCCCGTTCACAAAGTACCTGAAAGCCTGATTCATACCATGATTGATACCAATTCCAAGGGTATGCTGTTCGGCTCGCAAGTTGCCATCACTGGCTTTAGAAAGCAAGGGTCGGGACGTTTGTATAACATGCTTGGAGGCAGCTTTGATGGCAAAAGACTGACTAAGGGAATGGGAGTGTACAGCTCTACAAAAGCGAGTATCAATATACTGACCAAATACTTAGCCAGTGAAAACAAGAATACCAATATTATTGTTGGCGCCATCAGCCCGGGTATCCTCATCACTGAGAATTGGCTCAATGAACAACAACGCTTAACACCTGAGGAATGGAACAGAATCAAACCCATGGTCAACATGATCTGCGATCATGTTGAAACTGCCACACCCTGGATTACAGAACAAATCATTCAAAATACAAAAAATGGCAAGAGAATTGCGTGGCTAACAATCTGGAAAATTCTTAAAAGGGTCGTTGATGTGAAATTACTGAGAAAGAAACGTGACCTGTTCTCCAGGTATGGTATATAAATCGCAGTGAAAGTCACCATTTTGCATAATCCTCGTTGCAGCAAGTCAAGAAACAGTCTTGCGCTTCTAAAAGAGCAAGGCATCGAGCCGGATGTCCGGCTTTATTTGGAGGATCCACCGACAGAAGAGGAATTAACATCCATTCTAGAAATGTTAACCCTACCTGCCCAAGATCTGTTAAGACGGGGAGAGCCTGAATACAAAGAATTAGGTTTGGATAATCAAAATTATTCGCAACAACAGCTCATTCAACTGATGATCAAACACCCAAAATTAATAGAAAGACCCATCGTGATCGCAGGAGGCAAAGCGATCATAGGTCGACCACCTGAACAAGTTCTGAATTTATTGTAACCGTTAATTATCTGCTCAATAATGGGCTGATCGTCGGACTGCACAAAGCTTATGATTAATTGTAATCTGCGATTTTTTTGAAGGCTTCTCTGCTTCGCAGTCGATCAATATAACCACGAAGATGTTCAACACCATCGATTGCTGAGATCAAACCAAGCATATCGGCAATATTGAGACTGTAGCCGTTGACAATGTCTGCTGCTGTAAAATCGTCTCCCACAAGATAATCTGAATTGACCAATACGCTATCTATAACCCTGGCCATGTCAGCAAAAATTTGAGTACCTTGCTCGATGGAAAATTGGTGTTTATGCTCTTCGGGTCTAAACAGTTTGTTGACAATAACCTCAGTAATGGGTTGCATCAAGGTGGCTTCTCCAAAATTGAGCCATTGGAGAAATTGAGCATACTCTTTGCTGTCAGCAGGTGGATGTAATCGTCCTTGTCCATATTCGGATAAGACATATTGCACAATCGCTACCGATTCGGTCAAAACCAGATCACCGTCTTCTATGGCAGGCACCTTACTCAATGGACTAATCTGTAAAAAAGCCGGAGCACTCTTGGTGTCTGCTGTTAAAACCTCGACTTCATAGTCCAATCCCAACTCTTCCAGTAACCATATAATCCTAACCGAACGGGTTTTTGGAAGATGGTATAGCTTGATCATCAATACAAACCTCTATTCATCTGGGGCTACTTCAACTCGAACACCATCCATATCCTCAGTCATCTCCACCTGGCAACTCAATCGGGATTGCCCTTCTCTGAATGACTCCAGATCTTCAAGCAAATCAAGCTCATCTTCGTTCATGGGTGACAGAGAAGAAGCCCAGGGTTCTTCGAAATAACAGTGGCAGGTAGCACAAGAACACATTCCGCCACACAACGCCAGGGTGCCATTGTCCAAATCTCTGAGACTTTCCATAATGGGCAGCCCCACCTGTGCTTCGACTTCGTGCTGTTCCCCCTCACTGTCTGTCACGTGAATGATTGTCATGTTCGGTAAATTATACTGATTTCAAAAAAAATATTGCTGGGATTAAAACACATAATCTGAAAGATTTCTAGCAAACAGGTAACGGATTAATACACTTCAAGAAAATCTTGTTTCATACTGCTAACTATTCACTTCTCTGTGTTGTTTTGGAATCGACAGAACAACAATAACTCCTTGTTCTTCATGGTTCTTGATAACCATGGATCCCCGGTGGGCTTCAATGATTTGTTTGCATAGATACAAACCCAGACCAAACCCCCCGCTTTCTCGGGTTCTGGATTGGCTGGTTCTATAAAAAGGTTCTGTGATTTTATCGAGCTCATCCTCTGGAATGCCGGGTCCATGGTCTCGAATCTTAATCTGATAATCATTGGGTGACGCTTCTATGATCACACTCACAGATTGATCGTCTGGGTTATAGCGAATTGCATTTTCCAGAATATTTTTTACCAACACTTCAAACAGAACTTTATCTGCCTCAATCTCTCCAGATTGATCCAATGGTGTAAACTTTATTTTTCTATTTGCAAGAAAACCGCTGCTCTGAATTAAGTCACTTAAAACTTCATTGATCTCAAAACTCTCAGTATTGAGTTTTTTATGGCCATAGTTGATGGCTTCACTGTCCAGCAAACGAGCAATGATCGTCTCCATGGCATTGAGTTCATTCAATAGGTCTTTCTTGATTATTGAATCATCCAATAATTCTACTTCTAGTTTGGCTCTGGTCAGTGGTGATCTCAATTCATGACTGACGCCCAAGTTAAGCCTCTGTTTGGCTAAAATCATCTCTTCCACACTGGCAGCCATTTGATTGATCTTTTCAGCCAAAAAACCCAATTCATCGGGTATCGGTTGCTTGATTGCGATCCGATAATCAAGATTGCCCTGACCGATCTGATTGGCACCAAATTCAATGTGTTTAATGGGTCTGAAAATCAATTGCACGCCGATGTAGCAAAGCATTAAAACAAATAGTGTCAGCCCAATGAGGCTTTCAACAAGATACGTACGAGTCGGTGGTGATGACATTTTTGGAGTCACGAGAAAAATTACATACTCACCATAGGGTATCCTGACATAAGTCCTGTCTTCATATCTCGCAAGCTCAATAACTTCTGGAACTGATGCGACGTAAGACATCGCTTTGAGATCCTCTTCAAGAGTCAAGAAGGGTTGAAAATTGATATCACCCAGCGCTGTTATTTTTTCTGTTGAAGTCCACTCGAAATCATCACCTGTGATTTTCATATCAAAAGGCATCCGATCAACCACTTGTTGTGCCTTCTCAATATTGGGAGGATACTCAATATCATCCAACATATACCGGTAGTAACCGCTTTGATAGGAACCAAG
>CAXGBD010000055.1:0-7857 GCA_964008355.1 uncultured Gammaproteobacteria bacterium
CAAATATAATAGCATCAATCATTGTACCAATTAAAAGTAAGCCCAAATGAATGATGGATGCATAAAATGTTTTACGAGCCCAATGTGGTGTCTTTTTTACTGCTAATTGATAACTGGTGTAAACAAAATATCCCCCACCGGTTACAGCAAACAACAAATAAACCCAATGCATTCCATAAAACATCAGGCTGAAAGACAGTAAAACTAGAATCAGGGTGTGCCAAAAAATAGCCTGTACAGTAACCAACTCGGAAGCAACTAATGGCAGCATAGGTATCGATGCTTTGCTGTAGTCTTCTTTACAAATAATTGCCAATGCCCAAAAGTGGGGCGGAGTCCAAAGGAACAAAATCACAGCTAGGATTAATGGTGCCGGCGCAAAAGTGGATCCTGTAGCTGCAGATCCAACAAGAACTGCAAAACTACCTGCAAAACCTCCGATAACAATGTTCATCCAGGTCTTTCGTTTCAACCATACCGTATAGATCACTGCATAGGTAAATGAGCCGGCAAAAAGAAATAATGCAGCTTCCATATTGGCTGCCAGATAGGCAATCATTATGGCAATTAGACTTAAGAAAAACAGCCAGAGTTTCCAAGCATTGGATGGTAAAAATTGACCAGTGACAAAGGGTCTATGTTGGGTTCTCGACATTACAGCATCAATATCTCTTTCATACAGTTGATTAAAAGCACCAGTTATGGAGGAAGATAATAAAACCGCTAGTGCAAGAACAATAATCTGTACATTGGACAACGCCGATGAAGGTGAGACGGCAATACCAGCTAGAGCACAAGCCATAATCAGAAAACCCAATCTGACCTTTGCTGCAAGGTAGATGAGCCTCATATTCTTTACAAAATTAGTAGTTATCACAATGTTTTTTTCAATGGTGATTTTGTTCGAAATCGGTGCTTATTATTGACTAAAAGCAATCAAAATAAAAATGATAAAAAAATTCAAACAAAGACAACTATTTCCTAGAAACAGTTGAGAGACCCAATTCCTTTAACTGATTTTTTCCTGGGGCGCTGGGAGCATTAGTTAGCAAACAATTTGCCGTCTGGGTTTTTGGAAAGGCTATAACGTCTCTAATGCTATCTGAATCAGTCATCAACATCACCAATCGGTCAATACCAAACGCTATTCCGCCGTGTGGTGGGCAACCAAATTTTAATGCCTCAAGAAAAAATCCAAATTTCTCTTGTGCCTCTTGTAAATCAATGCCAATCACTTCAAAGACTGCTTTTTGCATTTCCAGTGAATGAATTCTAATTGATCCTCCTCCAATCTCATGACCATTTAATATCAAATCATACCCAAGGGACATAGCATCACCAGGGTTGCTGACTAACTCTTTTGATGTCATCTCTTTTGGTGCTGTAAAGGGATGGTGTTCAGCTGACCATTTCTTTTCCTTATCATCCATTTGAAACATAGGAAAATCGGTTACCCATAAAGGAAACCATCCAGGCTGAGCCCGATCAAAATCTTCCGCTAACTTTACCCTTAGAGCTCCAAGAGAAGCATTCACAATATTGGATTTGTCAGCACCAAAAAAGACGATATCGCCAGATGCAAGAGCAAGGCTTTCCATCAATGTCTGTATAGTCTCTTTGTCTAGAAATTTTAGGATTGGAGATTGTAACCCATCCATTCCTTTCGATATATCCTGCACTTTAATATAGGCAAGGCCCTTTGCGCCGAATTCACTAACAAAATCTGTGTAATCATCAATTTGTTTTCTACTGATCTCTTCTGGATTCTCTAGTTTTAAACAGGCCACTTTGCTGTTTTCAGCATTGGCCGGTTCAGAGAAAACCTTAAATTCAACCTGTTGCATTAACTTACTGACATCAATCAATTCCATAGAGATCCCTAAATGTGGTCTGTCCGTTCCAAAACGTTGCATTGATTCACGATGGCTAATTCGGGGAAAGGGATTGGTTAAATTCTCAGATAGAACCTCTTGAAAAAGTTTGGCCATCATTCTTTCCATAATGTCTAAAACTTCTTCCTCATCAACAAAAGACATTTCAACATCCAGTTGTGTGAATTCAGGTTGGCGATCTGCTCTTAAATCTTCATCTCTGAAACAACGAGCAATTTGATAGTATTTATCAAAACCAGACATCATTAATAACTGTTTGAACAGTTGCGGCGATTGGGGCAGTGCAAAAAATTCGCCTTTTTGGATTCTGCTTGGAACCAAATAGTCCCTTGCTCCCTCTGGAGTTGCTTTTGTGAGTATTGGAGTTTCAATATCTACAAAGTTATGATTATCGAGAAAATTTCTCAAGGACCGAATAACCGTATGTCTTCGTTTGAGTTTGTTTGCCATTTCCGAACGTCTCAAATCAAGATATCGATATCTGAGACGAACATCTTCATTTGCATGCTCGTCATGATGAAATGGGGGAGTTTTTGAAACATTTAAGACATGACCAGATTGGGCAAGTAATTCAATCTCACCCGTTGGCATCTCTGGATTAATGGTTCCTTCCGGTCTCTTGCGAATGATCCCAGTTACGGATAGAACAAATTCACTTCTAAACTTCTCTGCTTGGGAAAATAAATCTTTATCCTCAGGATTAAACACCAATTGCAGTAAGCCCGAAGTATCTCTAAGATCAACAAAGATGACTCCTCCATGATCCCTTCTCCGGTGTACCC
Organism: uncultured Gammaproteobacteria bacterium; assembly: GCA_964008355.1. Taxonomy (GTDB): domain Bacteria; phylum Pseudomonadota; class Gammaproteobacteria; order Steroidobacterales; family UBA11654; genus DTSX01. Next base: position 2,675 of record CAXGBD010000055.1, read on the forward strand.
AGCCCGCAACTGAAATGGTCTCACCCACATTGGACACATTCAGCTCACCGCAGTATTTCGTTCTGATTGAATCTTCAGTATTCATCCGATCTCCGAAGTGATCAATTATTCAATACTCTGATTGACGGTGTCTTCACCAGGGACCACCACACCAAGAGAAATAACCATTTTTAAGGCATCTTCAACACCCATATCCAATTCAATCACATCCTGCTCTGGTACCATCAATATTAAGCCTGAAGTGGGATTTGGTGTTGTAGGTACAAAAACACACACCAAATCTTCACCCGTCTTTCCTTGTATTTCACCTAAATTTTGTGATGTCTGAAAAGACAAGCTATACAATCCTCTTCTAGGATACTCGATCAATAGAACCTTACTGAAGGATTGTGATGAATCTGCAAGAACAATTTCAGCAAATCGTTTAACTGCTGAATAAATATTGCGAACTAGTGGAATACGCTCTAGAAGAGATTCCCAAAAACTAACGATCCGCTTGCCAAAATAATTGGCGGCGATCAAACCTGTACCCAGTAACACAAGTAGTGCCAATAAAATACCCATACCTGCAATGGGTATATTCAGTTGGTCAGATAGCCAACTATCTAAATTTCCAAACAGACCAATTAGCAGTCTGAGAACGAAGATTGTTGCACCCAATGGAACCCAAACCAATAAGCCAGCTACAATTATTGTTCTAAGTTTCTTCATCTAATGACCATTTAAATCAAGGTATTTACAGTGTATTAATTTTCTAATGACTAATCTCTATTATATTACTTAATATCTTTACTTTTATGATCTTCCTTATTTTTCTTTTTCTCAGCGTCTTTCTTTGGGGCTTTTTCATTTATCTTTTGATCTTTGCCTGATGATTTGTCTTCTTTCTTATCTGCAAGATTCTTACGATTGTCTTTTTTAAAATCGGTTTCATACCAACCCTTGCCTTTGAGTCTAAAATTAGGGGCAGAAACCAGTCGTTTTAATTTTTTGGCGTTGCATTGGGGACAATCTGTTAAAAGTTTTTCACCAATTTTTTGAAGAGCTTCAAAATAGTGATCACATTCTTGGCATTTGTATTCGTAAATAGGCATTTTATTGCAAAGTAATCAGTTATTTTATTAAAAAAGTTGAGTGTATTAAGTCAGTTTGTTTGCAATATCTAAAATATTATCACTCTGGATACTCTAAACTGTTGACTTCTTCCCTAGTTAAGTTACTACCAGATAATTCTGACAATATTGTAAACATATCTTCAGGAATCTCAGAGTCAATAGATACTTTTTCTTTCGTAAAAGGATGAACAAATGTCAATTTACTTGCATGCAGTGCTTGTCGTTTTAACTGTCTTAATGCGCTCTTTAAATAGTCACTTGCACCAGATGGAATCATAAGCCGGTTTCCATATAAAGAATCTCCTAGAATAGGATATTTGATATGAGACATGTGTACTCTAATTTGGTGTGTCCTTCCTGTTTCCAATCTCAATCCTATGTATGTGTGATGATCAAACTTTTTAAGAATACGATAATTGGTTACTGCTCTTTTACCATTCTCTGCAGTTGAGAATTTAATACGATTTCTAGGATCACGAGCAATACTTGCTTCAATTGTTGCACCACTAGTCATAGCCCCAACACAGATGGCTCGATATTCTCTCATTATGTTTCTTTGCTCTAATTTTGCGACCATTGTTGTGTAAGCACGATTCGTTTTGGCAACGATAAGAAGACCACTGGTGTTTTTATCTAATCGATGGATCAGTCCTGCTCTTGGTAGATGCTTTAAATCGGGAAGGTAATAGAGTAATCCATTTTGCAAGGTACCCTTGGGATTTCCATGTCCAGGATGGACAACTAAACCACTGGGTTTCTCAACAATTAACATATCCTGATCCTCAAATAAAACAGTAAAATCAATTTTTTCAGGTATTGCTTCATGCCGATCTTCTATGATAGGAGTGACTTCTATTTTTTGTCCCTTGTGCACTTTATTCTTCGGCTCTGCGCGCTCATTATCTACTAGCACTCGACCTGTTTGGATCCAGTTTTTAATCGTTGTACGTGAAAAATCTTTTAAAAAATCCGTAATTGCTTTGTCGAGTCTTTGGTTATCGTTTTCATCATCGATCAAGAAAATTATTTGTTTTTGATTCATAAAATTATTTTGAGTAGAAATCTTTTTCACCAATATTTAAGTTATAATTCCACACTGGTTTTTTAACATAAACATATATTCTAATTTAATTTGAACTGATCCTTTGGAATTGCAAAAGAAAAATATATTCATAACGATTCTCTGTCTTATGGTTTTATTGGGATGCAGTAGAGGTGAGGAAAGAGATTTGCGTTCCACTGCAGAGGTTGTTTATGAAAAAGCAAAGAATTCCATGGATGGTGAGAACTATAGAAATGCGGCCAATTATCTTGAAATTCTCACATCCTCTTTTCCGTTTAGTAATCAGGCCAAACAAGCACAACTTGATCTGATTTATGCATATTACAGAAGTGCAGATTTTGAATCTGCTATAGATGAAGCAAAACAGTTTGAAAAAGAAAATCCTACACATCCAAGAGTAGATTATGCCCTCTATATGAGAGGCCTATCCCTTTTTGAAGGTCAGCACACATTTTTTCATAAGTTATTTAACGTTGATTTAGCAAAAAGACCCCCCGCCAAAACAGAAGAGTCCTTTTCTGTATTTGCACAATTGATTCGCAGATTTCCAAACAGTCCATACGTAGATGATGCTAAACAAAGGATGGTGTTTTTAAGAAATAGGCTCGCTGAATATGAAAATCATGTTGCTCGACACTATATGGAGCGACAAGCTTATGTTGCAGCAATCAATAGAGCCAAATATTGTATCGAACAATACAATGAAACTCCGGCAGCAATAGAATCACTAAAAATTATAGCGGATTCTTATGAGAAACTTGGAATGACAGATTTAGCTGAATCGGCTCAACAGATTTACTTTGCAAATATCCCTGTAACCGATATTGATAGTCTTGTTCTGGAAGATCAAAAACCTTGGTATAAATTCTGGTAATTCAATCTTTTTTAGACGATGTATTCAGCTGATCACTGCCTTCATCGTCTTACCAATGAGTGCTGGCGATTCAACTGTTGTGACACCTGCTTGTTCTAAAGCTTTATATTTTCCTTGAGCAGTACCTTCTTTACCAGTGACTATGGCACCTGCATGTCCCATTCTTTTTCCTGGTGGTGCGGAAACTCCTGCGATATAAGCTACTACAGGTTTGGTTACATTGTTTCTAATAAAAAGAGCGGCTGCTTCCTCATCGGAACCTCCAATTTCTCCAACCATCACTATGCCTCTAGTTTCATCATCGGATTCAAATAATTCTAAACAATCAATGAAATTAAGACCTTTAATAGGATCACCTCCAATACCCACACAAGTGCTCTGACCTAATCCATTCTTGGTGGTCTGATAAACCGCTTCATAAGTTAAAGTGCCAGATCTGGAAATGATTCCTATTGAGCCCTGTTTGTGAATAAAACCAGGCATGATTCCTATTTTAGCTTGGCTTGGAGAGATAATACCGGGACAATTAGGTCCCAGTAATTTAGTGTTTGATTGATCAATTTTACTCTTAATATGAATCATGTCTTGCACTGGGATGCCTTCAGTAATACAAACTATCAAGGCAATATCTGCATCAATAGCTGCGATTATTGCTTCAGCAGCATGCGGTGCTGGAACAAAGATTATACTGACATCAGCACCGGTATGTGCTTTAGCTTCTTTCACAGTGTCAAAAACAGGAACACCAAGATGATTCTGACCTCCTCTACCTGGAGTTACTCCTCCGACGAAATTAGTTCCATATTCCATGCATTGTTGTATATGAAATGTTCCCTGTGTACCAGTTATCCCTTGGCAGATAATTTTTGATGTTTTATCAACCAATATACTCACTTTAATTCCTTATAATTTAAGGCGGATCGAACTACTTTTTCAGCCGCATCGGTTAAGTCATTAGCTGCAATGATATCCAAACCTGATTCCATTAATTTTAATTTACCAGATTTAACATTGGTTCCTTCTAGTCGAACAATAATAGGCAGTGATAAGTGCGTTTTCTTGATGGCATTAATAATGCCTTCCGCAATAACGTCACACCTCACAATACCACCAAAGATATTAACTAAAATAGCCTTTACATTGGGGTTCTCTAGAATCAATTCAAAAGCTGCGGTAACCCTCTCTGCAGTTGCGCCTCCTCCAACATCAAGAAAATTTGCCGGTTGACCACCATGTATTTTGATGAGATCCATAGTTGCCATTGCAAGCCCTGCTCCATTCACCAAACATGCAATATCCCCACCTAATGAAACATAACTAAGATCATTCTCCGATGCCCTTTTTTCAAAGATGTCTTCCTGGCTATCATCTCTAAGACCTTTCAATTCTGGTTGTCTGAAAAGAGCATTATCTTCCACGACAATTTTTGCATCTAGGGCTACCAAATTATTATTCTGATCTACAATTAAGGGATTTATTTCAATCAAGCTTGCATCGATAGTTTGCGATAGTTTGAAAATTGCCTCTGTTATGGATATAAATTGTTCCTTTAACTCTTTATTTAAAAGAAGTTTATTAAACATTGATTCTAATTGAGTCTCATCAATTCCACTAACAGGATTAATTGTATAATTCATTATATTTTCTGGATGTTGCTCTGCGACTATTTCAATATCCATACCACCTTCAGATGATGCAATAAAAGTCCAAGATTCCTTATTTCTATCAATGAGGAGACTTAAATAGAGTTCATGATTGATGTCTGTTGCAGTTTCTATATAAACAAGATTAACGGGCAGTCCTGATGGATCTGTTTGTTTTGTAACCAACCTAGAGCCAAGCAACTTAGAAGCAATACCTTCAACCTCATCCAAGCTATTTGCTATGTGGATGCCTCCAGCCTTGCCCCTACCTCCGGCATGTATCTGAGCTTTGATTACCCATTGATTACCCTGCAATTTCTGAGCAGCTTCTTTTGCTTGCTGGACGCTGCTGGCAACTTTTCCATTTAAAATAGGAATACCAACTTTTGAGAAGAGCTCCTTAGATTGAAATTCATGTAAATTCATACAAGTTAGATATTAATTAATTGAAACAGTGAAAGTCTAATAAAACTAAAGTAAAGTATTTT
>CAXGBD010000056.1:0-7801 GCA_964008355.1 uncultured Gammaproteobacteria bacterium
TATTCTCATCAACCAAGCATCGAGTATTAATGTGCCTACTTTTTTAATACCAGGGGCTATGAATAATCATGGAAATTATATCACCAGCGTGGGTTCACTTTGTCGATGGTTGGCAGCAAAAGCAGAATCGATGGGTGTAAATATTTTTCCAGGATTTCCCGCAGTTGAACTGATCGAGGAAGAAGGCGCTATAGTAGGCGTGATTTCTGGAGATATGGGATTGTCTAAGGATGGACAACAAAAAGAGGGTTATGAACCAGGATATGAGCTTCGAGCAAAATACACAATATTCTCTGAGGGCTGTCGAGGTAATTTGGGCAAGCAATTGATTAAACGATTTGAGTTGGATGCTCATTCAGATTCCCAACACTACGGAATAGGATTTAAGGAAGTCTGGAATATCACTCCTGAGAAGCACCAGTTGGGTTCGGTGTTGCATACCGCAGGCTGGCCACTCGACTCATCAATCGAAGGTGGAGGCTTTGTCTACCATGCACAAGATCAACTATTATATCTGGGTTTAATCGTGTCTTTGGATTATCAAAATCCAAATCTTAGCCCGTTTGGTGAGTTTCAGAAATGGAAATCACACCCAAAAATTAAAAATCTTTTAGAAGGAGGGGAGCGTATTTCCTATGGAGCCAGAGCAGTTAACAAAGGAGGCCTTCAGTCGCTTCCCAAGTTAACCTTTCCAGGTGGATTATTGGTTGGTTGTGATGCAGGATTTCTCAATGGTGCGAAAATTAAGGGCACCCATACTGCTATGAAATCTGGAATGTTGGCGGCTGAATCCATCGTTGATTCTTTTTCTTCAGATGTTCAAGAAAATTTATTGGAAGGGTTTGAAAAATCTGTCCAACAATCATGGGTTTATCAGGAACTTTATCGTGCCAGAAATTTTTCACCTGCTCAAAAAAGATTCGGTTTATATTTGGGATCTATATTTATTTGGTTAGATCAAAATATTTTCAGAGGTAGATTGCCCATGACACTTCATGTTCAAGAGCCGGATTATTCCAAGTCAAGGCTTTTGGCAGAATCAAAATCCATCGATTATCCCAAACCCGATGGTGTAACTACATTTGATCGAACCACTTCTATTTATTTATCAGGAGTGGCTCATGAAGAGGATCAGCCCTGCCATCTTTATTTGACTGATCCTAATATTCCAATAGAGACCAATCTGCCAAAGTTTGGCGAACCTGCCCAATTGTATTGTCCGGCAGGGGTCTATGAACTTGTTGAATCCAGTGACGGGGAATTACAATTTCAGATTAATGCTCAAAATTGTATTCATTGTAAAACTTGCGATATTAAGGACCCCAGTCAAAATATAGTATGGAAATGCCCAGAGGGAGGAGGCGGGCCAAATTACACGGACATGTAGCACCCTAGGGTAAATAGATGGGGATGATTGAAAAAGTTCTGCCCAGTGAGGCAAATAATAATTATCAAGGTCATAAAATTGCTTTGTATGGATTGATTCTAATGACTGGCCTGATGACTTGGAGGAGCTGTATACATTTATTTTTCGCAGAATACGGAATGCATTCCATTGCACACTTCATTGTTTTTGAAGGCGTTCCTGACCCTAATTTGGTCAATTATCTGTTCTTCTCCCTATGGGGACTGCAGCAACTACTATTTTGCCTGATTAACAGTATCATTTTATTCCGATACCGTAATCTTATTCCCTTGATGTTCGTATTGTGGCTGCTTGAATGGTCCTTGAGACCCTTATTAGTAGGTAATCTTCATCCTCTTGGTGAACAGTATTTTACAGGTACTACTCCAGGGATAATAGGGACCCCGTATGTGGTTATTTTCTTGATCGTAATGTTGATTCTGTCGCTGACTCCTTCAAAACGACTTTCATAGGTAATATTTTATCTGATATCTTCTGTTGAATTTTTACTTATAATGACTTAACAAAATTTATAGGGATTTAGGCTATGTTAAATATTTATAGATTTAGAGTTGCGACAACTATGTTTCTCATGCTTAGTGTATTGCTCTTACCTCGTTCTAATTCTGCTCAAGAGATTCCTGAGGCAGAATTTATTTTACCCGATCCGATGGAGATCCTTGAGGGTAGTCTGATCGTTCAAAGAACTTCGAGTTTAGGCTCTAAAGATTCACAAACAACCGTGAGCGACCTTTCTATTGAAACACAGGAATTACTTGGTGAGTATCGCTTGGTTTTGCAACAGACTGACCGATTAATCGCATACAATGATTATGTCGAGCGCCTCATTACCGATCAAGAAGCTCAAATCATCGATATAAATGGGCAATTGGAAAAATTCGCAATGATCGAACGCGGTATTGTTCCACTGATGCTCGACAGTATCGAAACCCTAGATAAATTCATCGATTTAGATGTTCCTTTTTTATTGGAAGAAAGAAAGGCTAGAGTTGCTCGACTCAGGATCATAATGGACCAATCAAATATTACGGTCTCTGAAAAATATCGACAAATTATGGATGCATATCAGATTGAAACTAGTTTTAGTCGAGACATTGAAGCGTATACAGGATTTTTGGATATTGATGGAGAGAATCACCAGGTTGATTTTCTTAGAATTGGAAGAACTTCCTTGACCTATCAAACACCCGATCAGAATGAAACCGGTTTTTGGAATAAAGAAACTCATTTGTGGGAAGAATTACCAAGGAAATATCGTAATTATGTGACTCAAGGGCTCAGAGTAGCTAGAAAGCAAGTGACACCCAACTTGCTGGAATTACCGATTGAAGCACCGGGAGTCGTGAAATGAACAGCATAATAAACAGACTTATTTTCTCTTTGATTTTATTGCTAATCATAGGTTCACAATCATATGCTCAAGAAGAGCTAATGGGCGAGGAGGCCACTGATTCTGTATTAAGCGAGAAACTGAAAACCATTGAAACTATGGAACAATTACTCGATAGCGTACGTGTAGATGGTCGACAAACCGGAGCCGTTAACGATCGAAGAGAACAAAAGTTCTTGGATGCAAGAGATCAACAACAAGAACTCTTAGATCAGGCAATGGCGCGATTGGATCGGGAGGAACAAAGAAGTGTTAGGCTTCAGAATGAATTTGAAACAAATGAGAAGATTCTGGAAGATATTGGTGAAACATTGAGAATCAGACTCGGTAATTTTGGTGAATTATTTGGTGTTATGAGGCAAGTGGCTGGAGAAGTAATTGCAACGGTAAGAAATTCAATAGTTTCATTACAATACCCCAACAGAGAACATGCAATCATTGGATTAGTGGAATCAACAGGAGTGCCCTCGATTGAGCAAATGAGCAAGCTAACCGTAGTCATGCTTGAGGAGATGACCCAAGCGGGAAGGGTGGATCGATTTCAAAAACAAGTGGTATTACCAGGTGGATCAACTGCCGATGCAGAAATTGTTCGAGTAGGAGTATTTAACACAATTACTGAGGACTTTTTTCTTAAATTTATCCCTGACACAACAAGCTTGCAAGTATTAGCTAGACAGCCTGCTAGACGATATCGATCCATGGCGGATGATTTATTTAATTTGGAAAAAGGATATACCACCATGGCTGTCGATCCTAGTAGAGGGCAAATTCTAGGCTTATTAATTCAGGCTCCTGGTCTTTGGGAAAGAATCAGACAAGGTGGATTAGTTGGTTATTTTATTATTTTTATCGGTCTACTCGGAGCGGTTTTGTCGGTGTGGCGTTTACGTATTCTTCGTGAAGAGGGACGGGCTATCAATCTGCAATTAGCTACCGATAAAATCTCCACAGACAATCCTTTAGGAAGGATTCTTTCTGTCTATGATGACAATGAAACAATAGATCCAGAATCGTTGGAGCTCAAGATTGATGAAGCTATTCTCCGCGAAGTGCCCCAATTGGAGAAATATCACAGTATTGTAAAAGTTTTTGCTGCTATTGCGCCTTTGTTAGGTTTGCTCGGAACTGTTGTCGGAATGATTGTAACCTTTCAGGCACTGACGTTATTTGGTACCGGCGATCCAAAATTGATGGCCGGAGGAATTTCACAAGCGCTGGTTACTACAATGTTAGGATTGATTGTTGCAATACCTTTGGTTTTCCTGCATAGCATTTTGACCAGCTGGAGCGGTACTTTAATTGAAATTCTAGAGGAACAAAGTGCAGGCCTCATTGCCAGACATGCTGAAAAAATAAAATCATAAATAGTGATGAGTGTTTTGAGCAATTTTATGATTACAATTCGAGAGTTTTTTAAAGACTACAAAAGGATCGTAATCCTCAGTATTGTAGTCATAATTCTTGCAACCATTTTCAGTAATATCTTTATTGCTATCCGAAATTTTTTTGAAGCAGGTGGTCCAGTGCTTTGGGGTATTCTGTTCGTCACCATTATTATGTGGACGCTCATCGTAGAAAGATTCTGGTTCTTTAACTATGTTCTACCCCAAAGAATCACTGACATTAGTCATGAATGGCAATTGAGAAAAATCAATAGGACTTGGTCTTCGAACATGATCAGAAATGAATTAATCTCGCAAGTCTCAGTCGAGACACACAGATTCATTTTAACAATAGAAACAATGATGCAAATCTTGCCTCTTCTAGGTTTGTTGGGAACTGTCGTTGGCATGATTGGTGTTTTTGATGTTATGACATTTTTCGGAACCGGCAATGCTAGATTAATGGCTAGTGGTGTTTCTCAGGCAACAATTCCTACAATGGCAGGTTTAGTTGCTGCATTATCAGGCTTATATATCGCAAATCTTCTGAAAAGAACAGCAGATGATCAAGTCCATAAATTGGCAGATCTTTTGATTAGAAAATAGTCAAAATGAAGAGAAAATATAAAAGAAAGAAAGATGAAAGTGAAATCAATATCACACCCATGCTTGATATTGTTTTCATCATGTTGATTTTTTTTATCGTCACAACATCCTTTGTTAAAGAAATTTCATTGGAGGTAAATCGCCCCAGTAAAACTCCTATCAAAGAGGAAAAACGATCGGAGGTTATCTCGATTAGAATCTCAAAAGAAGGTCAGGTTTTTGTTCAAGATAGAATGGTTGATTTGGCTGCAATCCGTGTCAATGTTGAAGCAAATCTAGCACTTAAACCCAAGGCTTCCGTAGTAGTTGTATCTGATCGAGAAGCCGATGCTGGTTTTCTGGTCAGAGTCATTGATCAATCACGTTTAGCAGGTGCAAAAAATGTTTCATTGGCAGCACAGAAATAATGAAATTCAGACATAAAAGAAGAGAGGAAGAGGAAAGTGAAATCAATATCACTCCCATGATGGATATAGTCTTCATCATGTTGATATTTTTTATTGTCACTACTTCATTTATTAAGGAAACCGGGATTGACCCAAACCGTCCCGAAGCTGAGACAGCAAAGCGGGCTGAGCTGGGCAATATTCTCATTGCGATTGCTCCTAATGATCGCATTTGGATGAATAAAGCCCCTGTTGAGCTAGAAGCAGTAAAAATAATGATGGAGTTAGCACATGCGGAAAATCCAGAGAGTAGTGTCGTGGTTGTAGCAGATGAATTGGCTTCAACCGGTTTAGTATTGGACGTCATGGATCAAATTAGACTTAGTGGTATCTCTAAAATCTCTTTGTCAGCTAAGGAAAAATAGCTATTAGCTATGAGTGAGATTGTTTTGAAAATGACATCACAGCAGAGATACCTGACTTCATTGGTGTGTGGTTTTGTTATATCAATTGGACTTTTTTTTCTGATGCAATCGCTAATCGACTCTGGTGATCGACGCACTAAATCTTTATCCGAAGGTCAGATTATGGATTTTATTAGAATCCAAGAGGATGAGACTTTATCTTTAAAAGACAGGCGCAAACCCAAAAAACCTGTACCACCTAAAGAACCGCCTCCACCTCCTAAGTTGACTCTCCAAAAACAGGCGAAACCAATTTTTAACAAAATCAAAATTGAAATACCTAATATCGATTTACCAAGTATTTCTGGTGGAGGTCCATTTTTGGGCAATTGGGCGGATAATCCTGCTGCCGAAGGAGATGTTATGCCTATCGTTAGAATTGAGCCTCAATGGCCCAGAGAAGCCTTGGTCGCAGGCATAGAAGGTTATGTAGTGGTTGAGGTGACGATTGCTGCAGACGGTTCTGTTAAAGAAGCATTTGTCACGGAATCTAATCCAAAAAGGTTGTTTGATAGGAATGTTATCCGAGCGGTCTTAAAATGGAAATTTAAGCCCAGAATTATTAATGGGGTTGCAGTTGAAAGAAAAGCCGTCCAAAGATTGGATTTTTTACTCTCAAACATAGAGTAACTCGATGATAAAAAACTTTTCTGAAAATAGAAAGATAATGGCTCTAATCCTGGGATGCCTGAGTTTGCTAATTCACCTTATTATTGCCCCAGTCGCTTTAGGAGAACCTCTACCTGCTTACCATCCATTGAAAGAAGAAAGAGTGGTTATTGAGAGAGCAAATAAAACTGGTGAATTTGGTGGTGCTTGGTCCTCAAATGTTGGTAAAAAGTTTGAAGCAGTTTCCGACTATTTTGGTAATGGTGAACTTGAGCAGGCCATGACTGTACTGCAAGCTATGCTCACTTGGAATCTATCCAAGTACGAAAGGGCCTATGTCTATCAATTTATGGGTTTTGTTTATGTTCAGCAGAATAATATTGAGAAGGCTATTGAAGTTTTCAAACAATGCATACAATTGGATTCTCTATCAACATTTCAACATCAAAGCACACTATTTAATTTAGCCAGTTTGTATGGCGCAGAGGAAAATTGGGATTTAACCATCGAAACCTTGATGCAGTGGTTTCAGTATGAGGTGGATCCAGTGCCTGAAGGATATATCATGACTGGCATTGCCTACTTTCAAAAAGGTACTCCATTGACTGCTCTTCCCTATATTCACACTGCAAATATGAAATCAATCAAACCACATGAGAACTGGTTTCAATTGGAACTGGCAATTTTGTTCACAAATAAGCAATTTGATGAGGCGATTGAAGTGCTTAAGAAGATGGCCACACATTGGCCAGAAAAAGAGAAATATTGGGAAACCATGGCCGGGGTTTATATGGAGATTCAAAGAGACCCAGATGCGCTTGCAGCATTAACTTTGGGGTATAAAAATAATGCAATTAGCAAGAAAAAAACGTTAGAAAACTTAGCCCGATTAAATCTCTTTCTAGAAATTCCATACCAAGCTGCAGTCATTGTTCAAGAAAATATCGATAATGGTTCTCTGGAAAAAAATGAGGCTAATTTAAAGCTATTATTAGGTTCGTGGACAGCTGCAAGAGAATTTGATGCAGCCATTAAAGTCATTGACATTCTGGCTCCCATGACTAATCAAGGAGATTTATACATTCAAAAAGCAATGCTTTTGAATGAAAAAGGTGATTGGGAGGGCGTGAGAACGGCAGCAAAACAGGCACTGGAGACAGGGACAATAGACAAGCCCGGGGATGTTTACATTCTCTTGGGAATGGCTTATACCGAATTGGAAGAATACGAACAGGCGATAGACTCATTTGAGAAGGTTTTAGAAGTCGGAGCAGAAAGAAATAAAAAAAATGCCGAGGCTTGGATAGAATATGTCAGCGACAGGCAAGGCAGCTGAACTAAGGAAACGATTTATTTTTCAAATCGGGCTCATTAATTGCACTTAAGATCAGTTCACGGCATTGTTTCGCGATTTCTTTAGATTGATCAACTCCATCCTCACATTGAATGGGTGGAAATACAGAAATCTTAAGTGATACTCTTTTTGGCAACCAAGTTTCTGATCGAAGAAGTTCACGTGTTCCACTAATCGCAAC
>CAXGBD010000057.1:0-7707 GCA_964008355.1 uncultured Gammaproteobacteria bacterium
ATTGAAAAAGAATTTGTTATTGATGAGATTCTGAGGGCTGGGTTTATTTTGGACAAAGAATCCAATCTTTTTGAGAACCCAGAAGATGATTTAACTTCAATGGTTTTTGAAAAGGGGATCAGGGATCAAACCAGTCGATTCCTGTTGTGTTTCAAGAAGTCTTAGTGCTAGTCAACCAACAGATTATTGATTCAATCTACCAATGCAACTGTAACAGTGCCGTTTTTATCCAGATCAGAGATTTTAAATTCCACTCCCATAGCCTGAGCATAATTAAGATAACGGGGCTTCCACCAGCTTTCTAGAATCTCTTCTTCAGTGAGATCGAATTGACCCAATCTTTTAGCTGCATTCAATACTTTTTTAAAAGGAAAAATAAATGTCCGTTTCCCCGGTTCATTCTTTGTTTCCAATATCATCTGGAAATGACAACCTGTTCGTTCGAAATTCATAATCAATGCCAGTTCTTTATTGCCAGTTTTTTCTATCATAGCTTTGGATCGTTCAAGTAAAGGCTTCATGGTTTCAAGATCGTGTGCTACCAGCTCTTCTAGAAGTCCTTTATTTTTTGCAAACTGAATAGTATTTAGGTGTGCCTTCAGCAAGGCATCATTTGTATCATGAGGGTAGGGCATTTGCATTTTTATTGTTTTTACCAGTACTTGCATCGCTGTAGCTAAATCTGCCTCCCTTCCTTCCATTCCTGTTGGTGGAGCTAAATTTTCTGGTTTCATAGCACTCACAGGAGGTCCATCTTTTTTGTTATCTGTGTTATTTGGTTTTCTATTTTCTTCCATAATTCAAATCCTAAGTACCTTTCAATGTTAAAAAAATCTATGCAATTATAGCCTATGTCTGATGAATCAGACAGGACGTAAAATCATAAATTCGATATAATATTTGATCTCCCAGTGTAAAGATTTTTATTAATATTATTGCAATAGTCAATTCTTCTAATATGAATGTAGAACGATGATAAACAATTAGAATGTATATAAATTTTTGGTATCCAGTACTCCTGAGCAAGGAATTAAAAGATGCTCCCATTCGTGTAAGAATGCTGGGACAAAACTTTGTAGCATTCAGGGATTCGAAAGGTAAAGCGAACACTCTAAGTGATATCTGTCCTCATCGAGGTGGAGCACTGTCTGGGGGCATCATCAAAGAGAATTGCATTCAATGTCCATACCACGGTTGGCGATTTGATGGTGAAGGACATTGCCACCGAATTCCATCATTGGGTAAAGATGCAAAAATTCCAGTAAGAGCACGAGTGGATGCCTATCCAACTGAGGAACGATATGGCATTGTTTTTGCTTTCCTGGGTGATTTAGAAGAGCAGGAAAGACCGCCCATTATGCCAGTGAATGAATTGGATGATGAGCAGAATTGGCGGGGCAATTGGTTAACCTATGAAGCAGATATGAATTTTGAACGCTCTATAGAGAATGGTCTTGATGCTGCTCACAATGAATTTGTCCATCCTACCCATGGACACGAGGGCAAGGAGGATGACTACAAAGTCAACCAGCTTGATTTTGTTGAGAATATGTTTGGGCAGAAACAATGGGGATTTGGGTTTTGGCATGCCTTCAATTCGCCTGCATCTACAAAAGAGGGTCCACAAATAAAAGAGGAAAGTGATCAGAGAATGGCAGGCTCTGGGATTGTTGGTCCCAATCAAATGTGGACTTATATTGTCTTCAATGAAAATTCAGAGTTTAGGCAATACATGTTTGAATGTCCTGTAGAACAGAACCACGTCAAGATTTTCTTGATCAATATGAGGAAAATGATGCTCGATGCAAATATGGATAAGGCGATTGCGGATCGTTGTATGGTGATTGCAAAACAAGATATCGTAATTCTTGAACAACTTGACCCAGTGTTGACACCTGCTACCAATAGCAAAGAGCTCCTGGTTCCTGCCGATGAGCCTTGTATAAAATACAGAAAATTACTTAAAGTCTGGAAGAAAAAAGGTTGGAAAATAGATAGCAATGAGGTTAACAAGCATCTTGGTAAGAAAGCATTTGTTATTCCATCACCAGACAGAAACCAACAAAAAGGATGGGTGCTTGATACGGTCCCTCTCTCATCTAGTTAGATGCTTATTCTTTGCTTGATTACCGGGCTTTCCACAGTTGGGTTTGGCTTGGTATTACCCACTTTCTTGTTCTACGCTCAAAATCTGGGTGCCACCACTGCCATTGCAACCGTGATTATTGCCACTTACTCCATGGGTCAATTCATTGCTACACCTCTTTGGGGTAGATTGAGTGATCGGATTGGTAGAAAACCTGTTTTACTCATCAGTATTTTTTGTCAAAGTATTTGTTTTATGGCTTTAGCATTGGCACCCAATTTATGGATGTTAGCGTTGGCTCGTTTTATGGGTGGAATAGTGTCTGGAAATATATCCACAGCAATGGCATATGTTTCTGATTCTACTAATGAAGAAAAACGTGCTAAATGGCTAGGCTACATTGGTGCCAGTGTGAGCATTGGTTTTATGACTGGACCGGCAATAGGTGGTTTATTGGGAGGTCAGGATGCAAGCAGTGCCAGCCTATTTTATCCAGGCATAGTCGCTGCATCTATCGCCTTTATGACAGGTATAATTGCTATTTTCTTTCTCAAAGAAAGTTTAAAGCCAGAGCATAGAAATCCCAATACCAATAAGGAATCTTCTTTATTAAAAAATTGGGGCTTGGTTTTCAAAAGGCCAGTCTTGGCTGAGATTGTTTTACTGGGGTTCCTGATGATGTTTGTGACTGGAACCTTTGAAACGATATTCCCATTATGGACAGAAGCAAGATTTTATTGGGGACCAATGCAGGTGGGATATAGCATGACTTATATAGGCCTAACTGTGACCCTTGTTCAGGTGCTTGTGGTGGGTAGAGTTGTGCCTCTCCTAGGTGAGGCAAATGTTATCAGATTGGCATTTATAGGCTATTTCATTGGGTTATTCATTATGGCACAGGCACCTTCTTGGGTTGTTATGATGGTTGGATTGACTTTCTCTGCTTCCAGTGGCGCCACTTTTGGAACAGCAGCATCGAGTTTTGTTTCAAAAGTTGCTGGGGATAATGAAAAAGGCTTTGTTTTGGGTGTTTATCAGTCCTGTGGCTGGCTTGGAAGAATTTCTGGACCATTAGCTGTTGGGGTTATTTTTAGTACTATTGGCGTTAATGCACCACTCTACCTTGGTATGCTGGTGCTCATTCCATGTATTATAATAATTTCAGTAGTTGCTAAAAAAGCAGACCTCAATAACACTTAAAATCCTTTATGAAATAAATATAAAGTTATAATAAATCACACGTATACAAGTACAAAAAAGGTAGAACAAGATGATAAACATGTTGAAGATTCAAATAACCTATAAACAAAGATTAATTACCATATGTCTTTTTCTTTTGGCTTTATTTTTTTTAAACTTTAGCAACCATATCAGTGCAGAAGATGCAGATCCCAGCCTTCCTGAGGGATATGTATTGACTACATTGATCACCGGCGCCAATCGTGGCATAGGGTTGGAGTTTACGAAACAGTATTTAGAAAAGGGTTGGCGTGTCATTGCTACTTGCAGAAAAACTGGAACAGCAGAAGATCTGAGACTGCTTCAAAAGGAATATCCGGATCGACTCATTATTGATCGGCTTGATGTTAGAAATCATAAGCGAATAGATGTATTGGCAAGAAAGTACAAAAATGTCCCCATTGATGTTTTATTGAACAATGCCGGAATCTCTGGTGGCACAAGCAATCAAATTTTTGGACGGTTTAATTACGATGCATACAACACTGTCTTGGAGACCAATACGATTGCTCCATTAAAAATCGCAGAGGCTTTCTATCCAAATGTTCGTGATAGCCAGCAAAAGAAAATAATTGCTGTATCGAGCAGTGAAGGTTCTATTGATAACGTCTTTAAACGTGGGGGCAGACTTTTTTTCTATCGCTCCAGTAAATCGGCATTGAACATGTTGATGGTCAATCTTGCCTACATGCTCAAAGATAGAGGGATTGCAGTTGGTCTGGTCAATCCAGGTGCAACGGGAACCGATTTTATGTCTGGTTTACCAGCTTTCTTTCCCTTAAGAAAAACCGAAGATGCTGTTGAGGATATGATCAGGAACATTGATTCGATTACGATAGAGAATACCGGTGCTTATCTCAATTATAATGGTAAAACCATCTCTTGGTGACGGAATATGTTCCCAGTATGGGTTTTTGACTAATCATTCTCATATCACTCGTTACTTAGTATTTACGGTTTCTTTTTTAGACGCTTTAACAAGCTTGAAGTGTCCCAGCGACCTCCCCCCATCGCTTGAATCTCCTCGTAAAACTGATCCACTATCTTAGTTATCGAAAGATTTATACCATTTTTTTGAGCTTCATCAAGGGCATACTTTAGGTCTTTACGCATCCAGTCGACAGCAAAACCGTGCTCATAATTATCATCAATCATGGTTTGATGACGGTTATCCATTTGCCAAGATTGTGCAGCACCTTTTGAGATGACTTCGATGATTTGTTTGGAGTTGAGACCAAGAGAATTGGCAAAATAGAGTCCTTCAGATAAGCCTTGTATCAAACCAGCCAGACAAATTTGATTGACCATTTTGGTCAGCTGTCCATATCCGGGTGGACCCATGTATTCAGAATGCCTAGAGTAACAAGCCATCAAGGGTTCAACCCTGTGATAAGTTTTCTCAGAGCCTCCTGCCATAATTGTTAAGGCACCCTTTTGGGCGCCCAATTCACCCCCTGAAACGGGTGCATCGAGGAAGAAACAGCCAATTTTTTTGGAGTGTTCATGCATTGCCACCGCCAAAGTTGCAGATGTTGTTGTGTGGTCAACGACAATGCCTTCGGGAGCAAGCCCAGAGAGAACACCATGTTCTGAACAAAGTACCGATTGAACATCTTCATCATTGCCAACACAAACAAAAACAATATCTGATGCGCGTGCAGCTTCAGCTGCTGTTTTGGATATTGTCCCTGGGTAAGTTTTACTCCATTGTTCAGCCTTTTCAAAACTTCTATTGAACACCACAACAGTGTGCCCAGCATTGGCCAAATGGCCTGCCATAGGATAACCCATGACTCCCAATCCTATAAATGCCACTTTTTGTTTCATTTCTGCAACTATATCAATTAGAATTTAATACATCTATTCATTGAAACAGAACCAATAAGGGAGCGTGCCTTATATGGCGATTCGGGATGTCAACACCTATCTAGTCGATACAACGGAAGAATTGCCAAAGAAATTAATATTCTGCAATGCCTGCTAGCGATCGTGCTACATTGGTTTCAGCGCTAGTAATCATTTCACCTGAAGCTATATTAAATTTGCCAACCACACCATTGAAAAAATTCCCAATGTAGGCCGATTTCCCGTCCTTGGATAAAGTCAATGCCGCCCATCCAGGACCTGGAAGATCCATGTTGGTAATAATTTCTCCAGTTTCTATATCATGACGACACAAGCTAAATCCTGCCCTAAAGTTTGCCTTAACTGAATACAAGTCACCATTGGGAGCGTAGCTGATGGCAATCACCATGTCACCGCTGTCAGGTGAATACGTGAGTAGATCATCTAATTGTTCACAATTTATTAAATCAAATTGAAAGATTCGGTTACCCAGTTCAGAAATATAAATTATTTTTGCATTGTCCGGGCTGATAGTAGAGGCGGTAACTCCTAGAAAGCCTGGCATTCCCCCGTGTGTTTCCGTCTCAAATGTTGCCAATAGTTCACCATCGGCTGTGAACTTATAAACATTACCATCTCCGTATTTCTCAGTGCCAGGCATAAAAGGCAGAACTGTTTCTAATTTTCTTGGTCCTTCCAGTGCTTTGTTGTTGGATGCATCGCCAACCAAATGCTCCCCCAGATAAAGGCTTCCATCGTT
The DNA here is from genome assembly GCA_964008355.1 of uncultured Gammaproteobacteria bacterium. GTDB lineage: Bacteria > Pseudomonadota > Gammaproteobacteria > Steroidobacterales > UBA11654 > DTSX01. Next base: position 5,931 of record CAXGBD010000057.1, read on the forward strand.
AGCAAAACTAACATTTGAATAGGAACGTTGACCAAAATCAATTGCCGGGAGCTGATTGCCATCCGGGTCGATCTGGATGACTGTAAAACTGTGACTATCAAAAGCCCAGAGCGTTTTATCTGGATCAAATTTTAAGCCCCCAACTAAATGAGTTGTGTTCTCAGTCCATAGGACACCCTTTTCGTTTAAGTCACTGTCAAATTGGATAATTCTGCCGTCTCCAGCATGGTCATCATCTGGATTATTAAGTAAGGTCGCACCGACAAACACATCCCCATTCTCGAAGGGTTTCAGAGTTGATTCTTTGGTCATTATATTCTCCTTATCAAGGCAAAAACATTAACAAATATTCCAAGCAAATACTATGACAAAAGCCACATTTATAATGAATGCTTGGGGATCTAATCTCAGCAATTAAAGAAATGATCTAAATTAAATCTTTAAATTTTTTTTCTATCCAGTCAAAGATTTCAGGGTCGTGTTCTACTAGATGCTCTCGATTCATTTTTGGATAAGGTTCAGGGCCATTTTCCTCAGGCCATTGACGCGTTGCATCGATAATAATTTTTGATCCACTTTTCCTATCTTTGGAGCTTGGATCCAGTCGAAAACTCTCGATTTCTTTGATGATCTTACTGTTCGGGTGAGGTTGCCAACGCGCTGCCACGGTTGCCAATACTTCTCTGGGGTTGTGAACATTTACATCCTTGTCTACGACAACCATGATTTTTGCAATGGGTATAAAACTCAGCTTCTCAGCTATTTCCATTGCTTGGTGTGGTTTTTGTTTATCAATACTGATGAAAAAATATCCAGTCAGATCTGGTGGACCATGAAAATTCACGACCTCGGGTATAAACTTCCTTAAACCCATAGTCGAATTTGCTTCATAGGGTGAGGTAATAAAGCCTCTGGTAACTCCAGTGAATTGATTGACAAACAAAGGGTTCTTTCTATGGGTTATGGTTTTGATGTTCATGTAAAATTGTTCCTCATGAGGGAGCCCCATATAGCCATACATTTCACCGAAGGGGCCTTCTACTTCCATGTCATCAAGCGGTATTTCACCTTCGATGATCATTTCGACATTTGCAGGAACTCTAATTTCACTGTCTTCGCATTTCACAACCTCAATTGGACTGCCTTTGAATCCACCGGCAAACTCGAGTTCATCTTGACCAGTTCTGGCAGTCTTCGAGCTACTCATAGCAAATACGATAGGATCTGTGCCTAGAACCACTGCAGCTTGAGCTACTTTTTCTCCTTTTTCCTTCATACCCATTAGGAATTTCCACCCATCTTGTCCTTTTTCTGGATTAATTCCTATTTTTCTTGGACCTTTAATTTGCATCCTATAGGTACCTACATTTCTCCCTTGCTCAGGATCAATGGTGACTAGGTTTCCAGTGTTGATAAAGCGTCCATTGTCTCCTGGATTGCTTTTTAGAAAAGGAAAGTCCAACACATTGATTTCATCTCCTTTGAGAATAATTTCTTTACTGGGAGTATCTTCTTTTGCAATTTCAATGGGTTGAATGAGTTTTATTTCACCCATTGACATGACTTGATTAAGGGCTTTTTTGAAATTGTCAAACTGGTTGTCATTGATCTCATTAATACTGACCCCTACTGCCATAGCTTCATGACCGGCTGAACCATATTGGTTTACTATAACCGGACCTTCCATCCAGTTCCCGTCAACTTTAACCTTTTCAATGATCAATGTAGGTGCACCTAGCCAGCCATATTTATCAATGAGTTTGTACATCAGACCAGT
>CAXGBD010000058.1:0-7567 GCA_964008355.1 uncultured Gammaproteobacteria bacterium
AAAAAAGACTTAAGTAAAACCCATATGTCTTCGTTACTCAACAGTAACGGACTTAGCTAGATTTCTAGGTTGGTCTACGTCATTGCCCTTGTGAAGCGCAACATAATAGGCCAATAACTGTAGTGGTATTGTATATGCAATTGGGCTTTGAGAGGTGCTTAGACCGGAAGGAAGAATTAACGCTTTTTCAAACCCGTTTGATGTAATGTTATTGTTATCTGATATAACAAAAAGCTTGCCTCCTCTTGCTTTAACCTCCTCTAAATTGCTCATAATTTTTTTCAATAGCTCGCCAGATGGCGCGATTGCTATTACAGGCATGTCTTCGTCTACCAGAGCAAGGGGACCGTGTTTGAGTTCACCAGCTGGGTACGCTTCAGCATGGATGTAGGAAATTTCTTTCATTTTTAAAGCGCCCTCTAGTGCTATTGGGTAGTGTAGTCCTCTTCCTAGAAACAATGCGTGGTGTTTTCCATCTAAGCCCCACGCCATTGCTTCAATTTCTTTTGACATGCCAAGTATAGATTCCACAATTTCAGGCAGCGCTTTTATGTCTGAAAGCGCGGTTGTTAAGACTTTCTTATCAACACCAATTTGATCGCCAACCGCGACTCCCATCAATGCTAGGGTAACCAACTGACTAACAAACGCTTTGGTAGAAGCGACACCTATTTCTGGACCTGCACTTGTTGATAGACACTGGCCTGCTTCTCTTGCCAGTGTGCTTTCTAACACATTACAAACCGCAATCGTGCTGAGATAACCGTGGTCTTTTGCTTTTCTTAGGGCGGCAAGCGTGTCTGCTGTTTCTCCCGATTGCGAAACTGCAATAAACAATGAGTTTTTAACCTTTGGTGTTGTGTTGTATCTGTACTCGCTAGCTATATCCACCGTTGCTGGTATTTGAGCATATTGCTCTAACCAAAGCTTCGCCACCATGGTTGCATAATAACTTGTGCCACACGCACACATTTGAACGTGTTCTATGTTTCTTAAATCAAGCTCTATTCCCTCCTTTAGAAACGATCCTTGAACTGCACCAGTAATGTAGTCACCGAATGCTCTTCTAATGACCTCCGGTTGTTCAAAAATCTCCTTTTCCATAAAATGACGATAATCTCCTTTAGAATAACTTCCCTCTTTCATGGTTGATTTTCTTGTTTCTCGCTCTACAGGTTCCAGATTATTGTTAACAACTGTGTATGCCTCTTTTGTGATTTGAGCAATGTCTCCGTCTTTCAAAACAACAAATTTGCTGGTTAGTGCAATCAAAGCCCCTGGGTCTGATGCAAAATAATGTTCATTTAGGCCCACGCCTATAATTAGCGGAGCTCCATTCCTGGTTCCTACGACAACATCTGGGTTTTTGGCCTCTATAACTGCAATGGCATAATCGCCTTCTAAGTCTTTTGCAACCATTGAGATTGCCTCAGTTAGTGTTCTGTTTTTTCTATAACAGTGAATAAGATGGACAATAACCTCTGAGTCGGTCTTGCTTGAAAAAACATACTCTTGTTTTATAAGCGTCTGTCTGACTGCTTCAAAGTTTTCGATGATCCCGTTATGCACCAAAGCAATTTCATTGTCAGAATAATTATCACCAGAAATATGCGGGTGTGCATTTTTTTGACTGGGCTCTCCATGGGTTGCCCAGCGTGTGTGAGCGATTCCACACTCTCCTGAAAAGTCAACTGCACTGGACACTTCTTTTTGTAGTGTTGCAACCTTTCCTTGTTGGCGAAGTCTTATGACCTTATCTTTTTTAATAAGCGCAATACCCGCTGAGTCGTAGCCTCGATATTCTAGTTTAGCCAAACCATCCATTAGAATTGGCACTACGTCTCTGTTGCTTGCTGCTCCTACAATTCCACACATGTTATTTTTTTATTTTTTTATTGGGTCGTTTCCAGGTTTCGATGGTTTTTTGCTTGGCTCGCTCAAGTGTAAGTTTATTTTTGGGTGCTTCTTTTGTGATTGTCGAACCCGCACCAATGGTAGCTCCTTCCTTAATCTCAATAGGCGCCACCAGCTCAACACCTGAACCAATAAATGCGTTATCCCCAACAATAGTTTGGTATTTGTTGGCTCCATCGTAATTACAAGTGATGGTTCCCGCTCCAATGTTTGCATGACTGCCAACGGTAGCATCTCCCACATAAGATAAATGGTTTACTTTTGACCCTTGGCCAATTGTGCTTTTTTTAATTTCCACAAAATTGCCTGCTTTAGATGCTTGCATCAGCTCTGAGCCGGGTCTTAACCTTGCAAAAGGGCCTACAACACAATTATCTCCAATGATTGCTTCTTCAAGATTGCAGTGTGAAAGTATTTGTGTGCTGTTTCCTATTTTTGTGTTGGCTATCACAGAATGTGGTCCGACTGTAACCCCATCTAAAAGCTCCACCTTTCCTTGAAAAACGACATTCACATCAATAAACACATCAACTCCGCAAACCAACTCGCCCCTAACATCAATACGCTTAGGGTCTGCAAGCGTAACTCCTGCTTCCATGAGCTTGTCTGCTGCTTGGTTGCGTTTTATATTTTCTGCTTCTGCTTGTTGTTTTTTAGTGTTCACTCCAAAAACCTCTTCTATAAAGTCTGGTTGGCTGGCTGCAATAATAACTCCTTCCTCTGCAGCAAACCCAATTGTATCAGTTAAATAATACTCTCCTTTATGGTTCTTCGCACTTAGCCTAGTTAACCAATGTTGTGCTTTGTTGGGAGGAAACGCCATAATTCCTGAGTTGATTTCAACAATAGCTGCTTGTTCCTCTGTGCACTCTTCGTGCTCAACAATATTGGTAATTTCGTTATGTTTGTTTCGAATAATTCTTCCGTATCCTACAGGGTTGTCGATGCTTGCTGTGAGCAAAGCGAGGTGTTGGTTAGACGCTGAGTTAATTAATTTTTGTAGTGTTTTTGTGCTCACAAATGGAACATCTCCCAACAAGACTAACACAATATTGTCAGTATGAACTTCAGGAGTGGCGCACTTAACAGCATGCCCTGTGCCGCTTGGCTGGTCTTGTTGAACAAATAACAACTCTTTGTTGTCATCGTGTGTGATTGCGTTTTCAATTTGTTGTTGGTGCTCAGGAGAGCAAACAATGATGGTTTGGTTGGGATCAATTGGTATTATCGCATCAATCAGGTGTTGCAGCATTGCCTTGCCTGCAATGGGTTGGAGCGATTTAGGAAGAGACGACCTCATTCGCGACCCTTCCCCCGCTGCTAAGATTACAATTGATGTTTTCATATTGTTTAAAACCAAATTTAGAAACAATTTAGTTTACAACGTGAGTTTAGTAAACAAATAGTATTAAACGCTCTGTGTGTATGGCGTTTATTTTTTACCTTTTAGTTTTTGAACAGCTTTATATCTGGCAGCGGCTTCCGCTAGCTGTGCCTGTGCGTGATCAAGATCTTCCTTTTTCGCAGCGCTTTTAAGTGCTTCCTCTGCCAGCGTTTTTGCCTCTAAAGCAGCATCTTCATCAAGCTCAGATGCATGTAGAGCGGCGTCTGCAAGGATTGTTATTAGGTGTGGCTGCACTTCTAAAACTCCACCCGAAACATAAAATAATTCTTTTTCACCACTGGGGCTTTGCACCTCTACATCCCCTGGACGCAGTGTGGTCAGCAACGGTGTATGTTGTGGGGCTATACCAAGGTCTCCGGCTGATCCAGGAGCAACCACCATAGTTGCCTCACCAGAAAAAAGATCCTTTTCAGCGCTAACAATTTCTATCTTAATCGTGTTCATATAAAAGCTTAAGCCATTGTTTTGGCTCTCTCTACTGCTTCGTCAATGGTTCCTACCATATAAAATGCTTGCTCAGGAAGGTCGTCATAATCACCTGCAACAATGCCGTTAAACGCCTTAATGCTGTCTTGCAGAGAAACGTATTGGCCAGGGGTTCCGGTAAAGACTTCAGCCACAAAGAAGGGTTGGGACAAATAACGTTGGATCTTTCTTGCTCGCTGCACTGTCAGTTTGTCCTCCTCGGACAGCTCATCCATCCCTAGAATTGCAATAATATCTTGTAGTTCTTTATAACGTTGTAAAACTTGTTGCACCGCTCGCGCTGTGTCGTAGTGATCCTGCCCAACAACTAATGGGTCTAGTTGTCTACTGGATGAGTCCAAAGGATCAACAGCAGGATAAATACCAAGCTCTGCAATTGACCTTGATAGCACTACTGTTGCGTCTAGGTGTGCAAAAGTAGTTGCTGGAGACGGGTCTGTTAGATCGTCCGCCGGGACGTAGACTGCTTGGATTGAGGTTATAGACCCAGCTTTTGTGGAGGTAATTCTCTCTTGAAGGGCTCCCATTTCTGCCGCTAGTGTGGGTTGGTAACCAACAGCTGAGGGCATTCTGCCTAACAGCGCCGAAACCTCTGTTCCTGCAAGTGTATATCGATAAATATTATCGATAAACATCAAGACATCTCTGCCTTCATCACGAAAGTTTTCAGCAATAGTAAGCCCTGTGAGCCCCACTCTTAATCTGTTTCCTGGGGGTTCGTTCATTTGTCCGTACACTAATGCTACTTTATCGAGGACGCCTGACTCTTTCATCTCATGATAAAAATCATTTCCCTCCCTTGTTCTTTCTCCAACACCAGCAAACACCGAGTAACCACTGTGTTCGACCGCTATGTTTCTAATAAGCTCCATAACAGCAACAGTTTTTCCAACACCGGCGCCACCAAATAATCCTACTTTTCCCCCTTTGGCAAAAGGACAGAGCAAGTCAATCACTTTAATTCCTGTTTCTAGAACCTCAGAGCCACCGGCTTGATCTTCAAAGGTTGGGGCTTTTGCGTGAATGGGTTTTGTCTCCTTGGTGCCAAGAGGTCCTGCTTCGTCAATAGGGTTGCCTAAAACATCTAAGACTCTACCTAGTGTTTTTTCACCCACAGGAACGCTTATAGGGGCACCAGTGCTTTCTACCGCTAGGCCTCGTTTTAGTCCCTCGCTAGAGCCCATAGCAATTGTTCTGACAACGCCATCACCAAGCTGTTGTTGGACCTCAAAGACCAGGTCTCCGTCCACTAAATTTAGGGCGTCATAGACGCTTGGAATGCTGTCTTTAGGAAACCCCACATCCACCACTGCTCCAATCACTTGCACAATATTTCCGGTGCTCATTTATTTTTCCTCTTTGTTGCTAAACCGCCGCAGCGCCGCCCACAATTTCAGATATTTCTTGTGTAATGGACGCTTGCCTGGCTTTGTTATAATCAAGCTCTAATTGTTCTATTATTTTTCCTGCATTGTCAGTCGCGCTTTTCATTGCAACCATTTTTGCCGCCATTTCACATGCGACATTTTCAACAACCGCTCGGTATACTTGTGACTCTATATATCTTTCAAGCACATGCTCCAATAACTCTCTTGAGTCAGGTTCGTAAATATAGTCCCAGTTGTCTTGTAAGTTTTTTGTGTCGATAGCCTCAACAGGCAGGAGGGTTTTGATGCTTGGTTTTTGTGACATCGTGTTTATAAAATTATTATGAACTAAAAACAATCTATCAATTTTCTCTTCGCTATACTCATCAAGCATGACCTTAATCGCTCCCACTAAATCTTTAACTTGTGGGTCTTCGCCCAAGTTTGTTGTTGCACCGAGTATGTTGATATCTACCGATCTAAAAAACTGGACCCCTTTTGCGCCAACCATGCACAGACTGGTGTTAATGTTTTTGCTTTTTTGTTCTTTTAGTTCAGAAAGCAGCATTCTGAACATGTTTATATTTAAGCCACCACAGAGGCCTCTATCGGTACTGACAACTATATAGCCTACGTTGGTGGGTTTTCTCTCTATCAAAAAAGGGTGTTTGTAGTCAGGGTTTGCTTTAAAAATATGACCAATGACGTTTCTGATCTTGTCAGAGTAGGGTAGCGCTGACTCCATGGTTTTTTGTGTTCGCCTCATTTTACTGGCGGCAACCATTTCCATAGCCCTTGTAATTTTTTGAGTGTTTTTAACACTTCCTATTTTTGTTCGAATTTCTTTTTCGTTAGCCATTTGGTTTGTTGTTTAAAAAGAGCCTGTTTCTTTGAATTCATCAAGTGCGCTTTTAAGCTGGGCCTCAGTGTCTTCGTCGCAATCTCCTGATTCGTTAATTTGGGCAATAAGCTCTTGATGTTGATCTCTAAAGTGGGCGTGGAGCGCTATCTCGTAATCAACTACTCTATGGGTCTCAACACCATCCAAATACCCTTCATTAACCGCGAATAGAGATATTGCCATTTCAGCAACAGAAAGCGGGGAGTATTGTTTTTGTTTCATTAGCTCTGTTACCTTCTGGCCTCTTTCTAGTTGTTTTCTTGTGGTTTCATCCAAATCAGAAGCAAATTGAGCAAATGCTGCTAGTTCACGATACTGGGCCAGTGCCAGCCTCACGCCGCCGCCAAATTTTTTAATTATTTTGGTTTGTGCTGCTCCGCCAACCCTGGAGACAGACAATCCTGCATTTATCGCTGGCCTGATGCCAGCATTAAACAAATCGCTTTCGAGATAAATTTGCCCGTCGGTTATGGAAATAACATTGGTAGGAACAAAGGCTGATACATCTCCTGCTTGAGTTTCAATAATGGGGAGGGCTGTCAGGGAACCTGTCTTTCCCTTGACCTTTCCGTTAGTTATTTTTTCAACATAATCCGCACTTACTCTTGATGCTCTTTCTAGAAGCCTTGAGTGCAGATAAAACACATCACCTGGATAAGCTTCTCTGCCGGGCGGCCTTCTTAACAACAAAGAAACCTGTCTGTATGCCCAGGCTTGTTTGGTCAAATCATCAAAAACAATTAATGCGTCTTCTCCTTTATCTCTGAAATACTCACCCATTGCGGTTCCCGAGTACGGTGCTATGTATTGCATTGCTGCTGACTCAGCTGCCGAGGCAGAAACCACAATTGTGTGTTCCATTGCTCCGTGTTCTTCTAGTTTTCTAACCACATTTGCCACGGAGGAGTTTTTTTGGCCAATGGCCACATAAATACACTTAACGCCAGTTCCTTTTTGGTTAATGATAGTGTCCACGGCAACTGCTGTTTTTCCAGTTTGGCGGTCACCGATAATCAGCTCTCTTTGGCCTCGACCAATCGGCACCATCGCGTCAATAGATTTCAGTCCAGTTTGGACCGGCTGACTAACCGATTGTCTAGAAATAACACCTGGCGCTACTTTTTCAATCGGGGCACTTGAGGTTTTCTGAACAGGGCCTTTCCCATCCAGCGGCTCGCCCAATGAGTCAACCACTCTGCCTAACATTGTGTCTCCCACGGGCACCTCTAATATTCTATTGGTTGTTTTAACAACTGCGCCTTCTGATATGTGGGTATAATCACCAAGCACAACCGCTCCAACAGAGTCTTGTTCTAGGTTGAGCGCTAAACCAAAGGTGTCCCCTGGAAACTCAATCATTTCTCCGTATTGAACATCGCTTAGTCCATGGATTCTTGTTATTCCATCCGTTACCGCAACCACAGTTCCAACGTCTGAGGCTTGTGTGTCTCCTTCAAAGTTTTCAATTTTTTTCTTGATTAACTCACTTATTTC
>CAXGBD010000059.1:0-7487 GCA_964008355.1 uncultured Gammaproteobacteria bacterium
AGCATATTGTTCTGGCATGTAATGCTTATCTGGAAAAATTAGAAAAAAGAATTGCCGGAAAGATGATGCCAATCAATAATTTTATACTGGCCACAGAACCACTTGAAGAATCAGAGGCACGGTTTATCAATAGGGATAATGTTTGTGCTCATGATAAGAAATTTCATGTGCACTATTTTAGAATGTCCAAAGATCATCGTCTCATATTTGGTGGCGGTGAAAATTATACGACAAGGATTCCAAAGGATTTAAAAGCTTATGTACGCAAAACTATGCTCAATGTATTTCCCAGTCTAGAGAGTAAAATCATAGATTATGCCTGGAGTGGTTCTGTTGCGGTGACGGTCAACAGAATGCCTCATTTAGGTCGTTTAAAGCCCAATGTTTTTTTTGCACACGGGTTTTCAGGACATGGAATCGCCCTAGCCTCATTAGCTGGCACTTTGATTGCAGAGGCAATCGATGGAACAGTAAGTCGCTTTGATGTATTCAGTAAAATTAAAATACCAACCTTTCCTGGGGGCACTATGCTGAGGTGGCCTGGCTTCTATCTGGGTATGATATATTCTTCGATACGGGATAGATTATGATTAGATTAAAACTCTTAGCAATTAAAATTTCTTTATTTTTAATAATTTTCTCACCTTTCAGTCATGCTCAAGAAGTAAGAGTCTACAATTGGTCTGATTACATTGATGACTCCATCATTGAAAACTTTGAGAAAGAAACTGGCATTGATGTGATCTACGATGTCTTTGACAGCAATGAGGTTTTAGAAGGTAAATTACTGGCTGGAAATACAGGTTATGACATTGTAGCCCCCAGTATTGAGTATTTGGGCAGACAAATTGTTGCAGGTGTCTTTCAGAAACTAGATCGAGATCAATTGCCAAATTATCAGAATCTGGATACAGAAATGCTTGCATTACTATCTAATATGGACCCAGGAAACAAGCACGGAATTCCATATATGTGGGGCACCACAGGCATTGGTTACAACAAACAAAAAGCGATAGAAATCATGGGAGGAAATTATCCCATGAACTCATTTGATATCGTTTTTAAGCCAGAAATTATCAGTAAGTTTGAAGATTGCGGTGTTGCCTTCCTGGATGCACCAAGCGAGACATTTAAAGCAGCACTGTACTATGTTGGTCTCGATCCCAATACAAAAAATCCAGATGACTACAGAGGTGAATCATTCAAGGTGTTGAAAAGTGTCCGCCCTTATATAAAATATTTTCATTCTTCAAAATATATCAACGATCTTGCAAATGGAGATCTTTGTCTTGTGTTTGGATGGTCGGGAGATATTTTACAGGCATCAGACCGTGCGAGAGAATCTGGTAATGGCATAGAGATCGGATATATGATTCCTGTCGAGGGAGCTCAAATGTGGTTTGATATGATGGCCATTCCAAAAGATGCGCCTAATCCTGAAAATGCACATCGTTTTCTCAATTACATTCTACAACCCGAGGTCATGGCTATTATTAGCAATAAAATTAAATTCGCAAATGCAAATATTAAATCTAAGCCATTGATTAATAAAGAAATAACAAACAATCCAAGTATTTACCCACCTGATGAAATACTGAATAAATTGTTTGTCGCTGAAATTGCAACTCCCAAGGTAGATCGGACCATGACCAGACAGTGGATTAATATAAAAACAGATAGGTAAAAAAGATCCATGAATATTAAGAACATTATTATCATCGTTGCACTTTCTCAAACAATTCTTTCATCGTGTGAAAGATTTGTAGATCAGGAGCATGCTGACTCAGTTTTTTTGGATGGAGCAATCTATACATTTGACCAGAATCTTTCAACCATTGAAGCAGTTGCAGTCAGAGGCGGAATGGTTATTGCTAGAGGAACTAATGAAGAAATCAATGAATGGATTGGTGAGAACACTGAAGTTTATCCATTGGATGGAAAAATGATGATACCTGCTTTTCATGATGCTCATGCACATCCAATCTGGTCTGGTATTGATCAGCTCAAATGCCCTGTTTTTAATTTACCAAGCATCCCAGCCATTCAACAAGCAGTGAAAGAGTGTCTTAATAGTAAGATGACTAAGAGTACAGGATGGGTTGCAGGTGCTGGGTATAATCTTGGGTTATTTCCAGCGGGCAACGCAGATAAATCTCTTTTGGATGCTGTCAGTTTAGAGGTCCCCATATTCTTGGACGGTGAAGATGGTCATTCAGGTTGGGCAAATTCTAAAGCACTTGAATTGGCAGGCATTAGTGCAGACACTCCGAACCCAGAATTGGGAATTATTGAAAAAGATCCCGTTACTGGAGAGCCAACCGGAACACTCAGAGAGCCGGCAGCAATAAGCCTTATTAAGAAAATTATACCTGGAGATGATTTAGAGTTATTTGATGATGGACTTTTATTTGCTCAAGATTTAGCACACAGTTTTGGTATTACCTCAATAATAGCTGCAAGTGTGGGAGAGCAACATTTGGCTGCGTACAAGAGACTGGCAGATCAAGGGGGTCTTGATTTAAGAATGACCACGAGCATTGAATATGGGAACACTGGATTTACCCTAGGACCTGGGGGATTTGAAGAGGTATTTTCCAAGCGGCAGCAATACCAACATCCGAGAATTAATGTAGACAATATCAAAATTTTTATCGATGGGGTTCTAGAGGGTCAAACAGCGGCATTACTGTCGCCTTATTTGAACACAGGTAGCATTGGAGAGTTGAATATACAACAGGCGGAGCTGGATGAGGCAGTAACGCGATTTGACCGAGAGGGCATTCAAGTGCACATGCATGCGATTGGTGATCAGGGTGTTCGCACTGGCCTGAATGCATTTGAAGCAGCGCTTGTTGTCAACGGTCCAACTGATAATCGCCATCATATTGCACATCTGCAATTAATCAGTGAAGCAGATATTCCTAGATTTGCAGAGTTGAAGGTCATTGCAAACTTCCAACCGGTCTGGGGCTATCCTGAGTTATACATAACGGAAATTAACTTACCTGAAGTTGGACCTGAGAGAGTCAATCGGATGTACCCCATTGCTAGCGTTCATCGTGCTGGTGGCATGGTTGTGGGAGGCAGTGATTGGGCAGTTTCCACCATGAATCCTTTGGTTGCAATTGAAACAGCCATTAGAAGAGAAGATCCTGAAAATCTCATCAAGGGAGTTCTAAATGAAGATGAGAGGATGAATCTTACTGAGATGCTCAAAGCGTATACAATTAATTCTGCATATCTAATGCATCAAGAACATCTCACCGGATCCATAGAAGTGGGCAAAGCAGCAGACCTGATTATTTTAGAAAAGAATCTGTACACCATCCCGGTTGATGAAATTAGCGAAGTGAAAGTATTACAAACCATGATCGAGGGCAAAACAGTTTATACTGCCAATTAATCATGACTCATAACAATGATGGCATTACCAGAAGGGATTTTTTAAACGGGGTCAGCCTTGGGATTGCAGGTTCGCTAGCTCCGATTGATTTGCTGTACACAGCAGATACTCCATTAGTATATTATCCACCAACTCTGACTGGCATCAGAGGCAATCATCCGGGTTCTTTTGATTACGCCCACAAACTTGCTTTTGGAGGTAGTGATTTTATTAATGAGGTAGAAGATTTGGGTAAGAGCTATGATTTGATTGTGGTAGGTGGGGGTATTTCAGGACTGTCTGCTGCTCATTTTTTTAAAGAGCGTACCGAAAAAATTCCGAAAGTTCTCATACTGGATAACCATGATGATTTTGGAGGTCATGCCAAACGTAACGAATTTGTTGTGAATAACCGGATGATGCTTGCCTATGGGGGCAGTCAGTCTATAGAGTCACCGAGATATTACGAGCCAGTTTCAAAAAAATTGTTAACAGATCTTGGTATAGATTTTGAAAAATTTTATACGGCATACGATTTTGACTATTTCAAGAATAGAAAGCTTGATACAGGCTTTTATTTTAACAAAGCAACCTATGGAGAGAATCGGATCGTTAAAAATGTACCCAGTTTTAGATACGATCTTACTTATAAAGAATCCATAAAGCCTGATAATATTCAAAGAGTTGCATCTCAGATGCCAATTTCAGATCAATCCAAAGAAGAATTTATTAGGCTATTTTTAGATCAGACCGATTTTTTTCCCAAATTAAGTCTCGAGGAGAAATATTATTTGTTAGACAACATCAGTTACGAAGATTATTTAAGGAAATACCATAAAGTTGGAGAGGAGGTAATTGGTCTTTTTCATAGTCTAGTATGGGGTCTATGGGGAGTAGGTAATGATTCCATTCCTGCTGCTGGTTGCTGGGGTGACGGATTGCCAGGTTTTTCCGGGTTAGGTTTTATGGATAACGAAGATTCAATCGATGAGATCAATGATCAGGAAAATCTCATGTACGAAAACGAAACTTTCGATGAGAGCATTCGTGACTACATGAGTAAAAACGAATTATCCAATGAGCCATATATTTTTCACTTTCCCGATGGCAATGCAACAATTGCACGATTACTGGTGCGGAAACTCATTCCCAATTCAATACCTGGGAACAACATGGAAGATATTGTTACTGCTAAAGCTGACTATTCTATGTTGGATAAGCCTGGACAAGACACTAACATCCGTTTAAACAGTACCGTGGTATCAGTCATCAACAAAAAAAATGGAGTTGAAATAATTTATGCAAAACAAGGAGCACTATATAAGGTTCATGCCAAGCAATGCATTCTTGCTTGTTATCATGGCACCATTCCCGAGCTTTGCCCTCAACTACCAGAGAAACAGAAGGAGGCCCTTAAATACAATGTAAAAGTGCCCATGGTTTGGGTGCAAGTGGCGATGAAGAATTGGCACATGCTTGCAAACAAAGGAGTCCATACCCTGCAGTGTCCAAATTGTTTTTATAATAGCTTCTATGTTGATTTCCCAGTGAGCCTCGGAGACTATCAATTTCCGCAGACTTTTGAAGATCCAGTAGTATTCATGATGCAACATGTACCTACTCGACCAAACCAGGGCTATACTAACAGAGAGCAATTCCGTCTCGGTCGTCACGAGATCTTAACAATGAGCTATCAAGATTATGAAGACAAATTATTTGATCAACTGAGGGGTATGTTTGGTTCAGACTTTGATGAAGATGACGTTGCAGCCATCACCGTCAACCGATGGGCGCATGGCTATTCCTATGAGTACAACAATTTATTTGATGCAGAGTTCTTTGGCGGTGAGCTGCCAGACGATCTGGACGATGAGCGCTACCCACACGTGATTGGCAGAAAACCATTTGGCAATATTACCATTGCCAACAGTGACTCGTTAGGCTCTGCCTATGTAGATGCTGCTATCAGCCAAGCTGATCGAGCAGTACGGGAATTATTTGACTAATCTGATCTAGTATTTTGCTAGGTTTTTTTCGAAGAACTCCTCCATGCGACTGTAGAGTTCAATTTTATTTTCCTCTAGCGTGAATCCATGTCCCTCTTCTTTTTTAATCAAGACTTCATAGGGTATGTTTTTCTCATCCAATGCATCCATCAAAGTTTCAGCCTGTTCAACTCTAACGTTATAGTCTCGTCTGCCATGAACTATGAATAGTGGCGCCTTGATTTTATCCAGGTGAAAGTTTGGGGAGGTTTTCTTTAACTGATCAAGGTCCTTTTTTGGATCGAGGACATGATTATGAAACCATCTTTTCGCTCTATCAGTCCATCTACCGGTTTGCTCGTACAGCATCTTTATATCCCAGATTCCAACATAATTAACCGCGCATCGATAAAGCTCCGGTGTCAATGTAATCCCCGCCATGGTGGCATAACCTCCATAGCTTGCACCATAAATGCATACATGCTCTGGATCCGCAATACCTTGTTCCACTGCCCAATAAACACCATCACTGATATCATCCTGCATTTCCAGACCCCATCGCTTGAATCCGATTCTTTCAAAGCGTTTACCGTAGCCTCCTGAGCCCCTGAAATTAATCTGCATGACTGCATAGCCTCTGTTCACAAAAAATTGTGTTTCACCGTTGAACCTCCATTGATCCTGGATGCCAAAAGGCCCACCATGTGGGTTAATAATCAGTGGTAGATTCTTGCCATTGCTATCAACAGGCACGCTTAAAAAACCATGGACTGTTTCCCCGTCCCTGGCTGTGAATGAGATGGGTTTCATTTCTGCCATGGTTTTAGGATCAATCCAGGGTCTTACTGAACCCAAATAGGTAATCGTATTCTTGCCTCGGTCATAGAGGTAATAGTCACCTTGATTTCTATCATCAGCAATTGAGAGGATCATTTTTTGTTGGTCATCGCTCATGGATGTGATCCCAACAAAATCAACGCCAAATGAAACATTGAGGTTCTCAATAATATTTTTCCATTTTTCATTAATGAAATGCCGTTTTGGCTTGGTGTTTATATCGTTATAGACAATGGTGATGGCCTCCCCATCGTCGCTGAAGCCTAACCGAGTAACATCTGTGCCTTCATTTTCAAATAGGTCCTCAATGTCGCCAGTCTCAGGATCAAATAAACCAATAGAATAGGTATCACGACCCAGATTTGAAGTAATGTATATTTTTTTATTGTCTTCTGTAAAACCAAGCGAGCCCCAACCATTTTGTAACCCTTCAAAACGATCAACCTCTCGCCATTCCGAGTCCTCATTTTCTCTATAGATAATCTGGGTTTCATAGCTGAGAGAGTTTTCATCCTGCATTGCAGCTAATCGGACTACTCCCTCATGATCTGCTCCCCATGATACAACTGGCCCAGGAGGTGAGATCTCTCGAAAAAAATTTCCGGTAAAAACATTCATTTTATAAATGTCATAAAGGTATCTTTTCCGATCATTTCTCATTACTAAGATGTGATCTGGATCATCTTTGAGAAGATTTAATGGAACAACATTCCCATCAGCATCTGCTGGTTTCACCAGTTGCTTGTCTTTGCTACCATCTTTGTTAACTGCATAAAGACCAAGAGTGTCTGCATAACCTGAGATTCCATTAAGTTGATCTCCACCAGTTTCAAAAATAATTCTTTCATTGTTGGCCCAAAAAAAACCAGAAACGTTTTGACTTCTGAGCTGAGTCACACGCACCCGTTCGCATCGTCCAAAGTTGCCTTGTTGACAATCCGGGTTTGGATCACTCAGCCAAATCACTACAATGTTGCGTCTACTGCGATCACAGAGATGAACCCCTTTATCGGGTTGTATAAATCTTTTTTTTAATTGTTTCAGTAATTCTGGATTATTAGATACATCTCCATAGCCTTGTTTTTTGAATGTCTCTATTAATTTTTTTGTTCTCTGTTTGCAGACTTTTTGAGTTTCTTCGTTGATGTTAAAAGGCAGCAGTGCTGCTAGATAGTCCCCATCTGGAGATAACTGAGGATTGAGCATCTGTGGGTCTTGGAAAAAATGCTCCACTGGAAATTGCTTAACAGCAAATGAATTTGAGTGAGCAAAAACAATCAACA
>CAXGBD010000060.1:0-7313 GCA_964008355.1 uncultured Gammaproteobacteria bacterium
ATCTCATTCATAATGCTTCTGAATTTTAAGATAAACGCGATGCATATCAAACAGTTCGTTTATAGTTTATGCTTTGGTTTCAATAATTTTGTTTATGGAAAGATTATAATTAAATGTGATGTCACGGTTTTTTAAATTTTTTGACTCATCCAAGAGCACTGATCAGATTGAGAAGGTAGTCGATCCGACTCAACTTGCTACCGTGGTTCTCATGATTGAAATGGCCAGAGCTGATTTTCACCAAGAAGATCTTGAGGATCAAAAGATCATAGATCTTTTAGAGCATCATTTTGATCTCAGTCATGAGGATGCAGTGGCCCTATTTACCCGAGGTCAAAAAAAAGCCGATGATTCGGTTTCTTTGCATGAATTTACTCGCACTTTACACACCAATCTATCTCAGGCAGATAAGGAAGAGGTCATTGGTCTATTATGGCAACTAGCTCTGGTGGATGACAAATTGGATCGTTACGAAGACTACTTGGTAAGAAAAGTTGCAGATCTTTTGTATGTGTCAAACACGGTTGTATTGAGAATACGACATCAGGTTACTGCAAAATAGTTTTTTGTATAACTTCAATGATTGGAGAAACGCTTTCAAAGATTGGGTTAACGACGGGCAAATGTAATTGATCTGCCAGGGCTTGAGTGTCAAGATTTTTGTTATCGGAGTTAATACAAACGGCAATAGTTTTTTTCCCATAGTTAGAGATCAGTTTTATTTCTTCTTGAATAGTCGGTAGCTTTAACTTGAGTTCTTCAAAACCTTCGAAGTAATCTCGATCAATAGCATGAACAAGAATTACACCATTCACGTCCCCTGCAAGCAAAAGTTCAGATCCACAAGGTCCCGAAGGGTTTCTTAAGGAGGATTGGCCTTCGATCAGCATTAATTCTGGTCGACTGATTTCATCACACTCCATAATTGCTTTTTCTAATTCACCCGTGACAAAGTCATTCAGTGTTGCATCAAAAAGAAAACCATGTTTAAAACCCTGCAAAAACCCCGTTTGTCCTGTATAGATAAGTTCTGTTTTTATGTTAGATTCATCACATGCTTGAAGTAAAAACTGACAGGTAGTCCTTTTGCCAAGGGCACAGTCGGTTCCTAAGACAGCAATTCTTGGTGTTTTCAAGCTCAATACTTTCCCAGTCCAGAAAGATAAATCTTCTACCTTTCTAGGTTTGCGAATATCATAGATGATGCTTCCAGACTCTTTGGCACGTATTGCAAATTCAGGATCTTCACCTAAAACTTGGTGTAAGCCAGAAACCACATTTATACCTGCTTTCAGGGCTTGATTTACTGAGTTTCTGTGAGTTTCAGGTAGTTGACCTCCATGAAAAGCAATACCGATGACTAGAAATTCAGGCTTTGTTTCTAATTCTTTAATGGCTTTAGTGATGTCGCTAAAAATTGGTAGGTCACGCTGGCAGTTAGAAACAAATTCCCCAGACATCCGGCCAGCATATTTATGGTCAATGATGCCCAGGATCTCGAAGCGTTTTGAGTATCGCAGCAGTCCATGTGATGTTTTTGCATGGAGATCAGTCAACAACCCACCGCTATAGAGTAAAGCAGTGCCTCTTGGATTGTCATTCATGATGAAGTCCCAAACCTGGTTTATGATTCGTTTGCATCACCCCATCTTCGCAAATATAGCCACCAGATACCAAATCCCAACCTAAATCAAAAAACCCATCTAAGTCTAAATATTTTGTTGCAGGACTGGCCAATGCCGCATGAAGCGCTGCTGTAATACTAATTTTACTTTCATCCATGCATCCCCACATTAATTCTATGCCTTCATTTTCTGCAATTCTTGCTATTTCTAATGCTGGATATATACCACCACACTTCATCAGTTTGATGTTGAATACACCGAATGGCTTCATACCTTTTGTTAGCTGGTACGCATCATCTGGAGAGTGCAGGCTTTCATCAGCCACACAAATATCCCTAAGTTCTTGTGGAAAATTTAGCATTTCCTTGATTTGATCTTTAGGCAGTGGCTGCTCGATGAGTTCCAAACCAAGGTGTTGTGTTTTTTCAAAGAATTGCTCTAATTCCTGAACATTGTAGCCCCTATTGGCATCCACTCTGATCAATAAATCTTCCGTCCCTAATTCAGACAATGCCACAACTTTGTCTATATCTTCATCAATATTCTCCCCAATTTTTATCTTGAGGATACTAAATCCTTTTTCTATATTCTTTTTTGCATCTTCTATGGTTTTGTCAAACGATTCCACACCGATTGTTATCGATGTAGGTAATCGTTGATGCACTTGGCCAAGATGTTCTACAACAGATGTTCCTTCTGATTTCGCCAATAAATCAAACAGCGCCATATCGATCGCAGCTCTTATCGCGGGAAACGCTCTCAATTCAGACTCCAATTGAGTGAAGAAATCCTTGTCACTGCCAAGATCCAAACCGATTATTTGACTCGACATCCAGTGGAGTTTATCAAAGGCATTTTGAATGGTTTCCCCTGTAACATCTGGCGAAGGTGCCCCAGCACCCATTCCTGATATCTCTTGATCAGTAATAATTTCAATGAAGATATTCTCAACCGATTCAGTGATCCTGCCGGCAATCGCCCATGGTGCTTTTAATTTCATATCATGGCGTTGAATATTAACGTCAATGATTTTCAAGATTAAGTTCTCCTAAATTATTTTACTTAGATTGGTGCAAACAATACCGGTTAAAGCAGAGTCAACTGGAATTATCATAATGATTGATTGAATGATTACAATGCTTATCAGCGGAGAAATATCTAAGCCTGATAGATAGGGCATCCGTTTCTGTATGGGTTTTAAAATAGGTGATACCAGTTCTCCTATAAACCTTATTGCTGGACTGTAATAATTGGGATTAAACCAACTTAATATTGCATGCGCCAGAATACTGAAGAGAAAAATTCTTAAAACTAAAATGATTACATTCATCAAACTTAAACCGATCAGTTGTAAAAAAGAGGGTCCTGTTAAACATTGAAATGTCATCATGAACCATAATCCGAATAATTCAATCAGTAAAACCAGGCTAATAAGTATTATTTCAAAAGAGGATTGTTTTAATAATCGAGATGAAAATGGTTTGATAATGGGATTTGTAAATAAAATGATGAATTGATGGATTGGATTACTTGTACTGATAAAACGAGCAGCAATTAATCTAAGAACTAAGACAATGCTGACAAAGTCTATGAAAGTTCTAAACAGAAAAAAGAATAAATTTTCCATCTTGGTGGATTGCTAGTTATTAGACTCATCGCCCGTCGTTCGAGCCCCTAAATCGATAGATCTTTTAATAGCAGCATCAATGGCTTGTTTCCAAATCGATCTAATATCATTGCCATCCAGTGAATCGAACGCGGCTTCCGTAGTTCCACCTGGGGATGATACTTTCTGCCTGAGAGTTTTAACATCATCAGGACTATTGTGAGCCAGTTCACTGGCCCCAATTGCGGTTTGCATGACTAGTTCTTTGGCAATATTCTCTGGTATTCCAGCAGATATAGCTGAGTCAGTGAGTAATTCCATTATATGGTAAAAGTAGGCTGGACCACTGCCTGAAATAGCTGTAACCGCATGCATCCAATCTTCGTTATCTAACCAGATAGACTTGCCAACAGAGTTGAACAAATAAGTTACCAATCTTTTGTCATCATCTACCAGATTCTTGGCTATGAGTGCCGATACACCTTTGCCAACTAGGCAAGGTTGATTTGGCATCACTCTGCAAATCTTGGATTGCTCTCCAAAACATGTCGTTAATATTTCCAGCGAGATTCCGGCAGCAACCGAAACAATCACAGGATCCTGTTTTTGAGTGATTTGACTTATATTTTTAGCCACGTCTAAAAATATTTGGGGCTTGACCGCCATAAACAAGACATCACAAGTGAGAGCAATTTTATTATTATTGTTCTCAATATTAAGTTGATTATTGAGAATAGACAGGATGTTTCTTCTGTCTTCAGATGGGTCTGAAGCATAGATTGTATTAGGATTGTGCCCATGCAGGATAATCCCTCGGATCATGGCTTCAGCCATCATGCCGCCCCCAATGAAAGCTATCTTTTTATTTTCATGATTCATTGCATAATAATTTAATATTTTTTTAATCTTATTCCCTAGATCCAAATAAAGCCGTGCCTATTCTAATCATATTAGAATGATTTTGGATAGCTATTTCAAGATCATCCGACATGCCCATGGACAATGTATCCATCTCAATTCCTTTTTTGATGAGTGCTTCAAATTCACTTCTCATTTTTTGATAGCTCTGGTTTCTTTGTTCTTCTGATGCTTTGAAAGAAGTCATACCCATTAGTCCTCTTAATTTTAAATTGGGTAATACCTTTATCTTTAAAGCAAAATCATGTAATTGATCAATTGCAAGACTGTTTCTCGTATCGTTTTCTTCTAATTTAACCTGAATGCAGATATTGAGTGGTGGCATTTCTTTTGGCCTAGACTCGTTAAGTCTATTAGCTATCTTATTCCTTGTTAAGGTATGCACCCAATCAAAGTATTTGGCAATTGCTGTTGTTTTATTAGATTGTATGGAGCCTATAAAATGCCAAATTACATCATGTTCAGATTGTTCTATTTTGGGGATGGCTTCTTGTAAGTAATTTTCTCCAAAATTGGTCAAACCCAAACGATAAGCTTTTCCAATATCTGCTAATGATTTTTTTTTGCTGACTGCTACAACTGTCAATTCAGAATCGCCTCTATGAGCCAAGGCTAATGAAGATCTAATCCTTGCTTGTAATGTTTGATGGTTTTTTTCAATGTCAATCATCTGGGTAAATCATCTGAGCATCAAAAACAGGCCCGTCTACACAAACTCTTTTCATAATCTTGCCTTCAGGAAGAGATACTTTAACAGTGCATCCCGCACACCCACCGGTTGCACAAGCCATAAATTCTTCTAGGGATATCTGACAATCAACACCGTAGGATCTAGCAAGTTTAGCAGTCGATCTCAACATGGGTTCTGGACCACACGCATAAATAGCAAGTCTACTTAGATCTTTTTGATCCAATGTTTTGATCCACTGATCAGCTAGATCTGTTACAAAACTTTTGTGGCAACCTTCCAAGCCACTGAGACTGGCTAAACGACAGGGAATATTTTTTTCTTCCATGTCAATAATAGAGGCCCCATTCTCAATTCCATCAATAGACATTGAGGATTTAATAACAGAAAAAGGAAAGGGAGTTTCTGAGCCAAAAAAAGCAACAGGTGAATGCCCTTGATTGAGACTTTTAAGGTATTCTGCTAGGAAAAGTACCGGTGGAATTCCTACACCTCCGCCTATAAGGACTGGAATTTGATGGGTTTTATCATAACGAAAACCATTGCCAATGGGTCCCATGAGATCTACCTCATCACCGGGTTGTAATTGACTTAAAGCTTTCAATCCTGGACCTACAATTCTGTACAAAAACTCAACCCATTGATTTTCTGCATTAGTTCGAAGATAAGACAACGGTCTCCTCAAGAAGACTTGTTTGCCACAATCAATAAAGGCAAATTCTCCTGGTAAGGCTTTTTGAGATGCTTTAGGGGCTTTAAGAGTTAGGATGTATTGATTTTCTTCAAATTGCTGTTGTCGAACAATTATAGATTTTTCCTCAAAAATAGTTACAGCTTCACGAATCATCATGTTGGAAGCTGTTCTTGCATCATCGACAATAGAGCCATTCTTGTTGCAATGCCATTGGTGACTTGTTCTTTAATTACCGAATGTATGCCATCTGCTACAGCATTGGAAATTTCTACACCTCGATTCATGGGTCCTGGATGCATCACGATAACGTTATCCTTGCATGATAATAATCGTTCTTCGGTTAGTCCGTAGTTTTCAAAGTAATCCTTAGGTCCTATTGCAGCTCTCAGACTCTTGATTCTTTCTGTTTGCACTCTAAGTGCCACCACAACATCGGCATTAGTTAGACCTTCATCAAGATTATTGCTGTGTGAGGCATTGGGGTAGTGTTCCATATTGGGTTTGAATTCATCAGGAGTAATCAATGTTAGCTCTTTAACGGACATAGCAGTCAAGCCTTCCGTTAAGGATCTCGCCACTCTTGAATGCTTAATATCTCCTATAATTGCAACCTTTAACCGATCAAAATTCTTTGTGTGTTTTCTTATTGTCAACAGATCCAATAGGCCCTGTGTGGGATGAGATTCATCAGATTCACCAGCATTAATGATATGTGAACCTGGGTTAGTGCTCTTAATCATTTTTTCGAAAATATTTCTTTCCCTATGTCGAATGACAAAATAACTGACTCCCATTGCCTCAAGGGTATTGATAGTATCTATGACTGTTTCACCTTTAGCTCTAGCAGAATGTTCTTCATCAATATTGATAACATCAGCCCCAAGTCTTGTAGCAGCAATTTGGAAGGAGCTTCTGGTTCTGGTACTCGGTTCGAAGAATAAATTTGCCAAGATGGTGCCCTGGAGTATTTTTTCTTTCTCAGTTGGGTAATTATTGTGAGATAAAAAAGACTCTGCTTTATCAAGAAGCTGTAAAATTATCTCTTGATTAAGTTCTTTTAGATAAAGGAGATGCTTCACTTTTTTAATCCGTTGTTATTGCTATTGGCTCATTGAAATTTTTTTGCTAATGGATTTCTAATTGTAAGAATTGTTCTAGAATTATTTTTGCTGCCATACTGTCTACTTGTCCTTTTTTTATTCTTTTTTTCAGTATTCCTTTGCTGCGTTGATCTTTAAGTACTTGCCTTGCCATGCTTGTGCTATAACTTTCATCGAATAGTATTGTGGGCATTGTATAATGTTTTTCTATCACAGACGCAAAATTTTGGATTTTATCGACTAACTTAGAAGTTTGTAAATTCTCTCGACCGGGTGTTCCAATAATGGCTAAATCAGGTTTATAATCATTGATAATTTGGTCCAGCTGACTCCACTGTGGGCATCCATTTTTCATCTCAATGATATTTAGAGCTGTTGCAGTTTGTGTAATACGCTGTGCGATGGCAACCCCCGTTTTTTTTGTTCCATAATCAAAACCAATGAGAACGCTATCGGGTTTTAAATGCATTATTATTTTAGTTGTAAGAAGAGCTTTTATTGGTTAAGCATGACCTATCTGGTCACTGATGTCTGAGGCTTCAATGCCCAATAGGTTAATGGCTTTTTGCCATCGATTTTTATAAGGTACAGTAAACAATATTTCATTATTTGCTGGTGCGTTAATCCATGAACTGGTTTTTAATTCTTGCTCCAATTGCCCAGGTCCCCATCCAGAGTATCC
>CAXGBD010000061.1:0-7177 GCA_964008355.1 uncultured Gammaproteobacteria bacterium
TCCTCAGTGCTTTCTCCTACATGGTTGATTACATGGAAGTGCAGGGGTTTTTGCGGTGGTTCTTGGTAACTGTCTTTGCGTTATTAAAAGCCGGTCTCATTGTTGGCGTATTCATGCACATGGCCTGGGAGAGGATGGCGTTCATGTATGCGATTTTATTGCCGCCATTGTTTTTGCTGGCCTTAGTTGGCATTCTTTCCGTTGATGGTGCATTTATATATTACATTCGTGATTTATTTATGAGTGTCACCAACGGATAAATTATAACTTCTATAAAACCCTTCAGAACATGGGGCCAGTTACAACAAAAACAAACACAAAAAAGATCCTCTGGGTCACTACTTTTTTAGCTTTTTGTGTCGTTGTTTTTGGTGCCTATGTGCGCTTATCAGACGCTGGATTGGGTTGCCCAGACTGGCCGGGATGTTATGGCTATTTTGCTGTACCAGATTCACCTGAAGAGCTTTCCCTGGCCCAACAAGCTTACCCCCAACAACCTGTGGAAGCGCCCAAAGCTTGGAAAGAAATGATTCACCGCTATCTAGCCAGCACTTTGGGCTTCCTGATTGTGGTTTTGTTTTATATAAGCCAAAGAAATAAGTTTTACCACCGTAAACTAGGCCGTGCCTATGAGAAAACAACACTACCAGCCCTGCTGCTTGCTTTGGTTGTGTTTCAGGGTTTGTTGGGTATGTGGACGGTGACACTGAAAGTGCACCCTTTGATTGTTCTCGCTCACCTTTTAGGAGGCCTATCCACATTGGGGTTATTGTTCTATTCACTCAA
The DNA here is from genome assembly GCA_964008355.1 of uncultured Gammaproteobacteria bacterium. Taxonomy (GTDB): domain Bacteria; phylum Pseudomonadota; class Gammaproteobacteria; order Steroidobacterales; family UBA11654; genus DTSX01. The sequence goes on from CAXGBD010000061.1 coordinate 787, forward strand.
ACAAACAACTGGGAGCGCAACGACTGCACTTGATAAAAAACCAGTTGGGAGTTTCTCTATTGTTGCTATGACCATTCTCTTGATACAAATTATGTTAGGCGGCTGGACCAGTAGCAATTACGCTGCACTAGGTTGTCCAGATTTACCCTTTTGCTATGGACAGTGGTGGCCTGACAATATGAATTTTTTCGCTGGTTTTTTCCAGTGGCAGCCGCTGGGTGACAACTATGAAGGGGGGTTGCTCGCCCCACCCGCAAAAACCGCCATTCATTTTACCCATCGATTAGGTGCTATTGTGACACTCTTGGTTCTGGGTTGGTTTGGTCTAAAACATGCCTTGAGTAGCGCCCAGAAAACCAAGGCTGCTGCCTATTGTTTTATGGTAGCTTTGGTCGTGCAGTTTATGCTTGGAGTCTTAATGGTATGGTTTGAAATCAATATTTATTTAGCAACCGCTCACAATGGTTTTGCTGCCCTTTTGGTGTTATCTTTTATCAATCTTTTGTACGCAATTAAACAAAGATCAAGATAACATTACATCATGGAAGCTGAACACATTCTCAATCAGCTCAATGATCCTCAAAAAGAAGCTGTCACACATCAGGGAGGCTCTACCCTGGTTGTCGCGGGTGCGGGCAGCGGTAAAACGAGGGTTCTCGTTCATCGGATTACCTGGCTGATTGCGGTTGAGTCGATTAGCCCACATGCAATACTAGCTGCAACATTTACCAACAAAGCAGCCAGTGAGATGAAAGGTAGAATCGACCAGATGCTGCAAACCCCCACCCAAGGTATGTGGGTCGGCACCTTTCATGGCTTAGCTCATAAGTTTCTTCGTCTTCATTGGCAAGAGGCGGGGTTACAACAAGATTTTCAAATTTTAGATGCAGACGACCAACATAGACACATCCGGCGTCTTTTAAAAAATCTCAATTTGGATGAGACTTATTACCCACCGAAAGAAATTCAGTGGTTTATCAACAACCAAAAGGATCTTGGTCTGCGGTTCAATAATATCAAAACAGACCCAACAAAAACCAAACACATTGAGATATATCAAGCTTATGAGCAAAGCTGTGAACAATCCGGGTTTGTCGATTTTGGAGAGTTGTTGCTTCGAAGTTTTGAAACACTTAAAAAAAATACAGCCCTTCTAGAGCATTACCACAATCGTTTCAAACACGTGCTTGTAGACGAGTTTCAAGATACCAATGAAATTCAATACCAATGGGTCAAGTTGATTTCTGGAGCTGAAACATCAACATTTATCGTTGGGGATGATGATCAATCCATATACAGATGGCGTGGTGCAAAGTCTGAAAACATGCAGCGTTTTCAGAAGGAGTTTAAAAACTGCAGACTGATTAAACTCGAACAAAACTATCGTTCGACCAAAACTATTTTGGAAGCAGCCAATGCTGTAATAGCCAATAACAAAGAGCGGCTAGAAAAAAAGCTTTGGACAAATGGCGATGTTGGCTCGCCCATAGAGTTGCTTGGTGTTTTTGATGAGTATGAAGAATCAAAAGTTATTGTCGATAAAATAACCTCTTGGCAATCGAGTGGTCGCGCTCTCAATGAAGTGGCGGTGTTGTATCGATCCAACGCCCAATCCAGAATAATAGAAAGCACCCTACTTCAGCACCAAATTCCTTATCGGGTTTATGGGGGCTTGAGGTTTTTTGACCGTGCTGAAATCAAAGATGCTTTGGCTTATCTAAGATTGGTCGTCAACAACAATGACGACTTGGCTTTTGAGCGCTCATCAAACATGCCCCCAAAAGGACTGGGTGCTAAAACCATGTCGCAAATTAGGATTTTTGCAATAGACCATAATTTGTCTTTGTTGGCCGCAGCTTCGCTGTTGGTTCAAAACAAAGAACTTGCCACAAGAGCCCACTCTGCGGTGAGGGATTTTATAACCTTGATTGCGAGCATAGAAAATGCGATTAAGAATTTAGGGTTATCTGATCAATTTAAAACCTGCATAGAAATGTCTGGGCTTATTCCATTTTTAAAATCAAAAAAAACGGAACGTGCGGAAACTAGGATAGAAAATATTTCTGAGCTGGTAAATGCAGCCTATGACTACCGACCTTTAATGGAAGATGAGGAAAACAAACTAACTCCATTGCAGTCGTTTTTAGCCGATGCCGCTCTTGCCTCAGGCGATAGCCAGGCATCAGAGTGGGAAGACAGTGTCCAACTGATGACGATGCACTCTGCAAAAGGCTTGGAGTTTAAGCTTGTTTTTATCGCTGGAATGGAGGACGGTTTGTTTCCACATCAAAGATCAATCCTAGAACCCGGAGGACTCGAGGAGGAAAGGCGTCTTTGTTATGTTGCCATCACTCGCTCGATGCAAGACTTGGTCATTAGCTATACAGAACATAGAATGCTCCATGGTTTCTCAAGCCCAAGCCAGCCCTCAAGATTTTTATTTGAAATTCCAGAAACTCTGGTTAATGAATCATCCCGATTGACTCGATTGGGCCTTAAAACAAAACAAACAAAGATAGAAAAAGCTGACGGCTCAATTAGTCTGGGTCAACGCATAGCACACCCTAAATTTGGGGAAGGAATTGTCATTGGGCTCGAGGGTGATGGTGACCATACCAGGGCTCAGATTAACTTTGAATCAGAAGGTATAAAGTGGCTTGTTTTGGGATACGCAAAGCTTAAATTGATGTAAAATAACACAATAAAAGTCATGAACATTTTAATATTAGGCGCAGGGCAAGTGGGCTCGACCATCGCGATTCAACTCTCGAAGGAAGAAGACAATGAGGTGACCATTGTCGATCTTAATCCAGATAAACTGGCCCGGCTTGCCAATAAGCATGACTTACGAACCATTGAAGGGCATGCGGCGCACCCTGAGGTGCTAAAAAAATCTGGCGCGGACACCGCGGACATGTTGATAGCAGTTACTACTAACGATGAGGTTAATATGATTGCCTGTCAAGTGGCTGACACACTGTTTCAAACGCCAAAAAAAATAGCCAGAATTCGGTCCTCTGAATACTTAGATAACCCAGATCTATTTTCGCCTGCTAACATTCCTGTTGACAAATACATCAGTCCGGAGGGGCTGGTTACCGATTACATCGCGGAGCTGATTTATCATCCCGGCGCTTTTCAGATACTGGACTTTGCCAACAAGCAAGTCCGAATGGTTGGCGTTCGGGTAAAAAAACAAGGGTTTTTAATTGATCGGCACATTGAGTTTTTACACACCCAACTCGATACTGAGCAAGTGCGCATAGCCGCTATTTTCAGAGATGGTGAAAGCATTGAAACAACAGGGGAGACCGTTATTCAGAAAAACGATGAGGTATTTTTTATTGCTGCCAGGGATGAGATTGACAACATGATTGAAGCCCTGCTTCATCAAGATCAAGAAGAAGTCAGGGGAGTTATGATTGCCGGCGGTGGAAAAATAGGGATTAGGCTTGCCAGCAAGCTTGAAAAAACCAACCAAGTCAAAGTTATTGAACGATCAAAAAGCAGAGCGAGAGCTTTATCTGACTTACTTGAGAAAGCCTTTATTTTAAAAGGCGATGCCGCGGATGAAGATTTATTGTTGGAAGAAAACATCGAAAATATGGATGTTTTTGTAGCGCTAACCAATTCAGAAGAGGCCAATATACTCTCATCCATGCTAGCAAAAAAGCTTGGCTGTAAAAAAGTTATGGCTTTGATCAACAAAGCTTCCTATTCAGGCTTAATGGAAATTGAAAGCATCGATGTGGCTATTTCACCACAACAAATAACTATTGGTTCCCTGTTGGAGCACGTCAGAAAAGGTGATGTTGTCAAGGTTCATTCGCTCAAGACAGGCAACGTGGAAGTGCTTGAAGCGGTTGCCCACGAACACGGCTCATCTAAGGTTGTCGACAAAAAAATAGAAGCTATTGAACTGCCTAAAGGAGCCTCTATTGTCGCTGTGATATCCAAAGATGGTGTTTTAAAAACACTTCAGCACACCACTACAGTTGAGCCTGATGATCATGTTATTGTGTTGATAACAGACAAACACAACATCCCCGAGATAGAAGCTCTCTTTTAACACCAAGCAGTCAGACGCACCCTTAAAGCATGACGTTGAAAAGCCTTAAATCCGTTCAAAAAACATTGGGCCTATTGCTCATGGTTTTTAGTATCACCATGCTAACACCTGTGGCCGTTGCCTTGATCTACCAAGAACAGAACATTGCTCCTTTTTTATATTCATTTTTTGCTACGCTTTTTTTTGGTGGTCTTTTGTGGCTGCCGTCAAAAAATGCCTCTGCTGAAATAAGGCTGCGTGAGGGCTTTATGATTGTGGTGCTGTTTTGGGTAGTGCTGTCATCCTTTGGAGCGGTGCCTTTTTTGTTTTTACCTGGGCTTAATATCTCATTCACTAATGCCATATTCGAATCCACCTCCGGGCTAACCACCACAGGAGCGACGATTCTAAGTGGTCTGGATGAATTGCCTCGATCTATTCTATTTTACCGACAGCAGCTTCAGTGGCTGGGAGGCTTGGGAATTGTTGTTTTAGCTGTCGCCTTGTTGCCAATTTTAGGCATTGGTGGCATGCAGATGTATCGAGCAGAATCCTCTGCCATCAAGGAAACAAAATTCACACCCAGACAGGCGGAAACAGCAAAAGCGCTTGGGGCAATCTACTTGTTGTTAACTTTGTTGTGTGCGCTTTGTTATCGGCTTGCTGGAATGGATGGGTTTGATGCGGTTTGCCATGCATTTACAACTGTTGCCATCGGTGGCTTTTCAACCCATGATGCCAGCTTTGGTTTTTTTAGCTCCTACACTGCTGTTTACTGGGTGGCATCAGTATTTATGCTTTTAGCTGGGGTCAATTTTTCATTGCATTTTTTCGCCTGGAAAAATAAGTCCTTCGCTGGGTATTTTAAAAATTCCGAGTTTAAAACCTACTTTGCCCTGATGATGGTTGCTGTTTTGATTGTTTCAGGAACACTGTTTTTCTCTGCCAGCACAAGCACTGCTCAGGGTGGGGCCACTGAAACTTTTTTTCAAGTGGTCTCAATCGGTACCACGACGGGGTTTACCACTGCAAATTATGGCGCTTGGCCACTGATTCTGCCTTTTTTCTTATTGCTTTTTAGTTTGGTTGGGGGTTGTGTGGGCTCAACCGGTGGGGGCTTAAAAGTAGTTCGCTGGTTGGTGTTGTTTAAAGAAATCCGTCGAGAGGTTCTCCGCTTAATTCATCCCCGTGCCGAAATCCTGATCAAAATAAACAAGCACTCTGTTGATCAGGCTGTGTTGGATTCGATATGGGGCTTTATAGCTGCTTACATTGTCTTGCACCTTACCATGGTGTGTTTATTGCTAGCCACCGGTTTGGATATTGTAACTGCCCTGTCAGCCATTACCGCATCCTTAAATAATCTAGGTCCTGGACTCGGTGATGTCTTTGCCAACTACAATAGCATTGGCAGTTTTTCAAAATGGGTTTGTATAGCCGCGATGTTGTTGGGCAGATTGGAAATTTTTGCTCTGCTGATCATTTTTACCCGGGCTTTTTGGCAAGACTAGTTTGAAGTCTTTGTTTGATATAGATAATAAAACCATTGCTTTTATCGACTCTGTAAACCAAGCAATTGGAAAATATGTTGCCCGGCTAACCATCACCATGGTTGCCGTTACTTTTGTAATCGTGATTTTAAGGTATGGATTTAATTTAGGCTGGATTTGGCTCCAAGAGTTGGTGACCTGGATGCATGCAGCTGTTTTTTTACTGACCGCAGCGTATGCGTTTTCAGAGGATGCCCATGTGAGGGTTGATGTGTTTTACCGTAACTGGGGTAAGAACACTCAACACAAAATTAACCTCATGGGTAGTATTTTTTGTTTGTGTCCTATTGCCTTGTTGATGATAGTAGGAAGCCTTGATTATGTGCTGGCTTCTTGGCAAATGAAAGAAGCCTCGGGAGACGCCGGAGGGTTAGTCTATCCTTTTATTCCCCTGTTAAAAACACTGATTCCACTGACGGGTTTAATGTTATTTACCCAAGGTTTTTCTAATGCTTGTTCTAGTCTCTTTAAACTGAAACATGATTGAGTCTGTTTTATTATTCGTCGTTGCAATCATGGTATTGCTCGCTGGTTATCCGGTTGCTTTCACTTTAGCCGGCACTGCTCTTCTGTTTGCATTGGTTGGTTTGATAACTGGAAATTTTGATGTGGGTTATTTAAATGCCTTGCCCAGCAGGATTTTTGGAATCATGACTAATGAAACCTTGATTGCGGTTCCACTGTTTATCTTTATGGGTGTTACCCTAGAGCGAGCCAAAATTGCAGAAGATCTCCTGGAAACACTGAGCTTATTATTCGGCAGCTATCGAGGTGGGTTGGGTTTGGCGGTTAT
>CAXGBD010000062.1:0-7082 GCA_964008355.1 uncultured Gammaproteobacteria bacterium
TAGGTTATTATGAGTATGGTAGCCCCAGTGTATTATTCGAAACTGATACTGATGACTAGGTGGTGGGCCCGGGAGGACTCGAACCTCCGACCAATGGATTATGAGTCCACTGCTCTAACCAACTGAGCTACAGGCCCCATTGATGAAATTTTAGCAGTTAGAGAAGCAAAGACATATCATTTAAATAAAAAAAATGATTTGGGGAAAAAGTCTAGTTTTCGTCCATGAAACTCTTTAATTTTTCGCTTCTTGAGGGATGTCTCAATTTTCTTAATGCTTTAGCTTCAATTTGACGAATTCTTTCCCTGGTGACATCAAATTGTTTACCGACCTCTTCAAGTGTGTGATCTTGATTCATATGAATACCAAAACGCATTCTCAACACTTTTGCCTCTCTTGGAGTTAAACTTTCAAGAATATTGACCGTGCTTTCTTTCAGACCTGTTTTGGCTGCTGCTCCATCTGGTTGATCAATACCAGTATCTTCAATAAAGTCTCCCAAGAATGAATCATCGTCGTCACCAATAGGTGTTTCCATAGATATTGGTTCTCTCGATATTTTCAAAACTTTTCTAATTCTAAGCTCAGGCATCTCCATAGCGATTGACATTTCTTCAACTGTAGGTTCTCTGCCTTTATCTTGAATCATTTGTCGAGTGACACGGTTAAGTTTATTTATAGTTTCAATCATGTGGACTGGAATTCGAATCGTTCTTGCCTGATCAGCAATTGATCTTGTAATTGCTTGCCTGATCCACCATGTTGCATAAGTTGAGAATTTGTATCCTCGACGGTATTCAAATTTATCTACGGCTTTCATTAGGCCTATATTTCCTTCTTGGATTAGATCAAGGAATTGGAGACCCCTATTGGTGTATTTTTTTGCTATCGAGATTACAAGTCTTAGATTGGCCTCGACCATCTCTTTTTTAGCTCGATCAGCTTGTAGTTTGCCCATATTTAATTTTCTATTAATCGTTTTAATCTCTTGGATTGTTAATAGGGATGATCTCTCAAGCTTTCCTAATCGTTTCTGAAAGGCAATAATTTTTTCTTTATTTCTATTTAATGAAGATGAATATTTTCTTTTGGCTCGAATATATTTTTCAATCCAGGTAACCTTAGATTCATTACCCACAAAAGTTTTTATAAACTCTCGTATGGGTAAGCCGGCTTGCTCTACCACTTGCCCTCTAATCTCTTTTTCAAAGCGTTTTATTTCATTCATATAGCCTTGCATGATCCTTTGCAAAATATCAAAAAATTTTGGAGCAAGTTTGACTTCCATAAAAGTTTGAACAACTCTTTCTTGAGCCTTGATTGTTTTATCGCTTTGATGACCATCCGATTCGATTAATTTGCGATAATGTCTACTTTGTCGATTCAATTTCCTAATGTGTTTTAAAATTGCTTTTTCATCGATGGTCTTAACTGCAGAGGCTTCTTCGCTATTGATTTGAACGATGTCCTCGTTTTTATCCATAAAATCTGAAAACATCTCTAAATATTTCGTATCATCTTTTTCCGGATCTGCTGCAATTTCTTCTTGCAGAGTTTGATATCTTTCTTCTATGAAAATCAGAATGGGTATGAATGATCCAAGTGTTGCTTGGATTATCTTGTTACCTTTTTCAATTTTTTTAGCAATGACAATCTCGCCTTGTCGATCCAAAAGTTCAATAGTGCCCATTTCCCTCATGTACATTCTTACTGGATCTGTTGTCTTTCCTATTTCAGATTCGGTCGTGGCTGTTGCATCGGGATCAGTGTTAACTGCACCTGTATTTTGTTGTGCGTTAGGAGCATGTTCTTGCACTGAAATACCTAGATCATTAATCAGTTCAACAATTTCTTCAAGACGATCTGTTTCAATGATACCTTCTGGTAAATTTTCATTTAATTCTGCATAAGTGATAAATCCTTCTTTTTTACCTTTTTCAAGAAGCAGTTGCAGTGGTCCTTGTTCTTTTTCAGCCGAGGATCCAATTTCCTCATCTTCGTTTTGAGCTAGAACTGACTGCAGATCATCAACATCAACTATTTCTTCAGTCTCTATAGTCGAATCATTTACTGGGCTATCTGTATTTTTAATTTTTTTATTGGGCATTATTTAATCATTCACACAATTTCCATTGATATAGGGTGAGACATTATATATCTATTTATTCGATTAGAGTTTATTTAATTTTTATACTTTTAGTTAATTCTAAAAATCGATCTCTTTCTGTTTGACTGAGCTCATTTTCTTTTGCTTTATTAACTAGAGCCTTAAATTCTGCATTTTGGTTTTTTTCATACAATCTGGTGACAATTTCATTTAATTCGTTGGTTGCTTCTTGTTCAGAGATTAATAGCGGCTCAGCAATCATTTTTTTCAATTGCACTCTAATGTTCTTATCTTGAAAGTGTTCACTAATTGTTGCTGATTTAATTGATTCTCTACTTTGAATGAAATTGAGAATTTCATCGAATACTTTTATTCCTTTGTCATCGATGAAATGAAACGTTTTTTCTAGATTTATGTTTTTAGCTAGGTCTGGGTAGTGAATGAGTATTTTTATCGCTTGTCGGATCAGACTGGGTCTTCTTCTGTAATCTTTTTCTTTTAGTGGAGAAGATTTTCGTTGTATGTTGCCCATTCTAGCTTGAGTTCGTATATTTTTAAGTTGAGACACTTTCATCTTTAATTCAGAAGCAATTTTTTCAATCATCAGGTCTTTGTAAATACCACCTGGTATCTTATTAACTAAGCTCATGCTTTTTTCTGCCGCCATTGCTCTGCCATTGATTGTGTTTACTGCAAATTCCTTTTTGATTGTTTGAATCAAAAAATCACTTAATGGTAATGCATCATCAAGTAATTTTTTCAATAGTTGCGGTCCTGAGGATGCAATGATTTGATCTGGATCTTGATTATCAGGAAGAATTAAAAACCCAACCTCTTTTTTTGCTGTAAGATTTGGTAAACAAATCTCGCAGGCTTTCCAGGCCGCATCTTTGCCTGCGCGGTCTCCATCAAAGCAGAATGTAATTTTATTAGCAAATCTGAAAACGTTTTTAATATGGGTATCTGTTGTTGCCGTTCCCAGAGTTGCCAGTGCATTGCCAAAGCCATTCATAGACAAAGCGATCACATCTGTATAGCCCTCAACAATAATGGCTTCACTGGATGATCTAAGAGCTTCTTTAGACTCAAACATCCCATATAATAACTGCCCTTTTTTAAACAATTGTGTTTCTGGTGAGTTCAGGTATTTTGGTTCCCCATCATCTATGATTCGCCCACCAAAACCCAATACATTCCCTTTATTATCTCTAATGGGGAACATAATTCTGTTTCTAAAGCGATCGTAATAACCCGAATCATCTTTTTTAATAATCAGTCCACAATCCAATAATTTCTTTACTCTTGTATCTGATGTACCGAATTTTTTTAAAATGTCATCCCAGGAGTCATTTGCAAATCCTATGGAGAATTTTTTGGCTGTTTTGCCATCTATATTTCTATTTTTCAAATACGCAATGGCTTTCTCAGATTGACTCAAGTTTTGAATAAACTGGCCCATAATTTCAGCAGTCAATTCTTGTAAGCTTTTATTTTTTTTATTCTTGGCTCTATCTTGTTTTGTTTTTGGAATCTCTACGCCGGCTATTTTTGAGAGTTCTTCAATGGCCTCGATAAATGTTTGATTTCCATAATCCATCAAGAAACCTAGTGCAGTACCATGAGCGCCACAGCCAAAGCAATGGTAAAAACCTTTTTCCTGACTGACTGTGAATGATGGTGTTTTTTCAGTGTGAAAAGGACATAGCCCTTTGTATTCTCTGCCTGCTTTCTTTATCTCGATTTGATTACTAATCACTTCAATGATGTCAATCCTTTGGACAAGGTCATCTATAAAATCTTGTGGAATAAGATCTGACATATAAAAAGAATAATTAAATGTTCTCTATTTTTACATAGAGAATTAGTCTATGCACAAAGAGATAAAAAGTAAAAATTACTTGAAAAGATTAATTGCTGATTATTTTACAAGAAGATTTTTGACTATGGTACTGGCTAGTTTCATATCAATTCTTCCTTGTGATTGATTCTTTAGTGCTGACATTACTTGTCCCATATCCTGTATTGTTTTGGCACCAACACTCGCAATGGTGTTTTCAATTATTGTAACCATTGCTTGATCATCAAGCTTCTCAGGTAAATATAATTTTAAGATATTGGCTTCTTCATTTTCTTTTTCAAAAAGCTCTAACCGATCTGCTGCTTGATATTGTTCTGCTGCTTCCTTTCGTAATTGAACTTGTTTTTCAATAATCGCCAGTATTCCATCTTCGGTAATTGTCTCTCTTGTATCGATCTCTTTTTGTTGGATAGCAGCCACTAGCATTCTTAATGTTGTGAGTTTTAGCCGCTCCTGATTTCGAAGCGCACTCTTTACATCTTCTTGAATTTGATTAAGTAATGGCAATTATGATGTTGTTCAATACAGGCGACGGGCTCGATTGCGCTCGCGATAAGTTCTCTTTTTTTCTCTTTTAACCGCTGCAGCCTTTTTTCTTTTTCTTGCCTGCGTTGGCTTTTCATAGAATTCTCGTTTTCGATAATCATTGATAATGCCTGCCTTTTCACAAGATCGCTTGAATCTTCTGAGTGCGTAGTCAAAATACTCATTATCTTTTACTGTAACAATTGGCATGAAACTATTCCTTTTATGTCAATACATTCAATATATAATTAATCCCTTAAACGAACGCTGAAATATACCGTTTAGTTCACTAAAATGCAAAGAAATTTAGTGTAATAACAAAGACTGTTAACCATGCTTAAATCTAAGAAAAATCTGTGTATTTTGGGCATTGAAACCAGTTGTGATGAAACAGCTGTGGCCCTCATGGATACCATGAAAGGGCTCGTTGCTCATAAGGTGTTTAGCCAAGTTTCTCTGCATAACAAATATGGAGGTGTTGTGCCAGAACTGGCTTCCAGAGACCATATTAAGAAACTATTGCCTCTCATCGATGACCTTATAAAGTCTCAAGATTTCAAATTAGAAAATTTAGATGCTATCGCTTATACAGCAGGACCAGGTCTTGCCGGCGCCTTACTTGTAGGTTCCGTGATAGCTAATGGGCTGGCTTTCTCGTTGGAGATCCCTGCTATCCCCGTCCATCATATGGAAGCTCATTTATTGGCTCCTCTGATTGAGGGTAGACATTCTGAGATGCCATTTATCGCTTTGTTGGTTTCTGGCGGGCATACATTGTTGGTACAGGTCAATGAAAGAGGCTCTTACACACTTTTAGGTGAAACTCTAGATGATGCCGCAGGTGAGGCTTTCGATAAAGGGGCAAAATTGCTAGGTCTTGGTTATCCAGGAGGTCCTGCGATAGCAGAACTGGCTCAATCCGGTGATTCAGGAGTCTATCCTTTTCCGAGACTGATGATGAAAGAGAAACACAATCTAAATTTTAGCTTTAGCGGCTTAAAAACTGCCTTAATGTATAAGGTTAAGGACTTAACAAACAAGGAGCTTCTTACCGACAAAACAAAAGCTGATCTTGCTGTTGCCTATGAAAAAGCTATTGTGGATAGCCTGGTCCAGAAAACAGAATTAGCTGTAAACCTTACAGGTATTCAATCCGTTGTTATAGCGGGTGGAGTTGGGGCAAATAAAAAGTTACGCAATAGTATGAGGCAAAAGTTGGCAGAAAAAGATGTCAATGTGTCCTATCCTAGCGTAGAGTTTTGCACTGATAATGCTGCCATGATTGCTTTGACAGGCTTATTTAATTACCAGAAAGGCATGCACAATATCGATTACAAAATAGAGGTAAACCCGCGTTGGCCAATCGATAAGATTGAATCAACAATTTCACGGCATTAATGATGGATAAAATTATCTTAACCGATCTTAAAATAAAGGCTGTCATTGGTATTTGGGAGTGGGAAAAAAGGAACCCTCAAATAATTTCAATTGATCTTGAAATGGAAACGGATGTTAATAAAGCCTCAGAGACTGATTCTATAAAGGATGCACTTGATTATAAAGCCGTGGCTACAAGGATGAAGGAGTTTGCTCAGTCTAACCAGTTTGATCTCATAGAAACACTCATTGAAAAAATGGCTCAGTTAATTTTGGACGAATTTGAGGTTCAATGGCTCAAATTAACCATTTCCAAGCCGTTTGCCATTAGAGATTCAAGGAACGTTGGGATTTGTATAGAACGCAGTAAACATGACTGATACAGATCAACCCAAACCGGTTGATGTATTTCTCAGTATAGGCAGCAATGTGAATCCCGAGGCAAATATTCAATATGCATTATCAGAAATAGATCAAATATTTGAGATCAAACAAGTATCTTCTGTTTACAAAAATAAATCCGTTGGATTTGAGGGCGATGATTTTTTAAATATGGTTTTGAAATTAAGCACAACCCTTAGTCCTTATGAGATAGTGGAAGAACTCAATAGAATAGAGTTGGCAACGGGAAGAGAAATTGGTACAGGCACTTTTGACTCCAGGACACTTGATATTGATATGATCCTCTATGGCGATCTAGTGGACCCAGAAGAACCTTTGCAACTTCCGCGAAAAGACATCGATCTATACAGTTTTGTCATAGGCCCTCTAGCAGAAATTGAGCCCAGAGGCATTCACCCCGTTTTAGGAAAGAGCTTCATCGAATTATGGGAAGAATTTAATCAAGAGGCATATCCCTTAGAGAGAACCTCAATCAGATTTGACTAGTTACCAGCCGATGCTTCTGCCGCCATCAACTGCAATAATCTGTCCGGTGGCATAGGGAGCATCTTGTATGAAGAACAAAGCACACTGAGCGATGTCTTCAGGTGTGCCAGGGTTTTTAAGAGGAATTTGCTCCAGTATATTATTTTTTATATCTTCCGGAGGTTCATCCTCAGGCCATAGTATTAAACCCGGTGAAATACCATTAACCCTGACATCCGGGGCCAAATCTTTTGCCAGTGATCGTGTCAGCGTAGCCAGACCTGCTTTTGCAGATCCATAAATTGAATGATCTTTTAAAGGTTTTTTAGCATGGATATCAATGATATT
>CAXGBD010000063.1:0-6927 GCA_964008355.1 uncultured Gammaproteobacteria bacterium
CTAACTCTGCGAGCAATAAGCTGAGTGTATTGAGATCCAAAATCAAGAATCAATATTTTTTGAGATTTTACATCGATGTTAGAATTCGATGTCGTCATATATTGGCCTCTGCAATGAAGATTAATCAGTCAAGCGTATAGTTTGGTGGCTCTTTGGTGATAGTCACGTCGTGAACATGACTTTCTTTCTTCCCGGCATCTGTGATTCGAATAAGCTCAGTATTCTCCTGTAACTCTTTGATGTTCTTGCAACCGGTATATCCCATTGATTGTCTCAGTCCGCCAATGAGTTGATCGACTATGTTTGACAAACTTCCTTTGCAGGGTACGCGTCCTTCAATGCCTTCTGGAACGAGTTTTTCAGTTGCCTCAACATTGTCCTGAAAATAACGATCTTTAGAACCATATTGCTGAGCCATGGCACCAATTGATCCCATCCCTCGATATGATTTGTAGGTTCTACCCTGATACAGTTCTACCTCGCCTGGTGATTCATCTGTGCCTGCAAACAAACTGCCCATCATGATCGTATCAGCACCTGATGCTATGGCCTTTGCCAGATCACCTGAATATCTTATGCCACCATCTGCTATGACGGGTATGTTCTTGGATGACAAGGCCTGAGCTACATTTAAAATAGCCGTCACCTGTGGCATCCCAACTCCAGCAATAATACGAGTGGTGCATATGGACCCTGGTCCAATACCCACCTTGACTGCATCAACACCCGCATCTGCTAAAGCAATTGCTGCTTCAGATGTGGCGATATTACCGGCTATTAATTGCATATCGGGATATTTTTTCTTTGTTGACTTAACCATGCTGATGACACGGTTTGTGTGTCCATGAGCTGTATCGATCACAATAACGTCTGCTCCAGCTTCATGTAATTGATCTATGCGTGTGTATGATTCTTCTCCAACGCCAACTGCAGCTCCTACCAAAAGGGCTCCATTCTGATCTTTTGCCGCCAAAGGAAAATCACTTGCTTTTTGAAAATCCTTTGCGGTGATCATGCCTTTGAGTTTGAAATTATCATCCACCACGAGTACTTTCTCAATCCTGTGATGATGGAGTAGTCTCAAAACCTCTTCTTTCTTTTCATCTGCTTTGACGGTAATTAATTTCTCTTTGGGTGTCATGACAGAACTAACTAAAGCGTCCAACTGATTTTGATATCGTAGATCACGATTGGTCACTATGCCTACCGTTTCATCCTTATCGACAACTGGAACACCGGAAATATTATTCTTCTTAGTGATTTCAAGTACCTCTTGGATCGTTTTATCTGGTGAAATCGTGATGGGATCATTAATGACTCCACTCTCGAATTTCTTAACACGGTTAACTTGAGCCGATTGATCATCGATACTGAAATTTTTATGAATGATGCCAAGTCCACCTTCTTGGGCAATGGCGATTGCTAGCTGAAATTCCGTCACTGTATCCATTGCGGCAGAAATCAATGGAATGTTTAGACGTATTGTTGACGTCAACTGGGTGGCCAAATCCGTATCGCGTGGGAGAACTTCCGAGTAATTCGGCCTGATTAGAACATCATCGAATGTTAATGCTAATTTTTCTATCTTTGCTCGAACCATGGGCAATTTTACACTGCCCTAATGAATTGGTAAACCTTAGATAAGATTGTTTTGTATAATTGCTACCCTCTGCTATGGAAAATATTGATCACGAACACATCTATTCCATCTCTGAACTCAACAGAGAAGTTTTCAATATGCTCTCTTCTGCATTTGGTGTTATTTGGATCGAAGGTGAAATTTCCAACTTTGTAAAATCTGCGGCAGGACACGCCTATTTTTCTTTAAAAGATGAATCCTCTCAGATCCGATGCGCGATGTTTAGACATCGTAACCAACTCGTTAATATTGAAATTGAAAATGGCAAACAAATACTGGCCAAAGCCAAAGTCGGCCTCTATGAGGCCAGAGGTGACTACCAGTTGATTATTGAATATCTTGAGGAAGCTGGAGAAGGATTATTAAGGCAACGTTTTGAATTATTAAAAAACAAGCTAGAAAAAGAAGGTCTCTTTGATAGAGCCAACAAATTATCACTCCCTAGATTTCCACAAAAACTTGGCATCATCAGTTCTTCCTCAGGAGCTGCCATTCAAGATATTTTTAATATCATTAGAAGACGATTCCCTAGTGTTGATATTTTTGTCTACCCAACGCAGGTTCAAGGAACCCAAGCAACAAAACAAATTTGCCAAGCCATTGAAACAGCCAATGATAGAAATGAATGTGAACTCTTAATCCTTGCACGTGGTGGAGGATCACTGGAGGATTTATGGTGTTTCAATGAAGAAGATGTTGCCCGGGCTATTTTTCAATCCAAAATACCGATCATCTCAGGCATTGGCCATGAAACCGATTTAACAATTGCCGATATGGTTGCTGATCACCGGGCACCCACACCTTCGGGTGCTGCTGAAATCGCTTTGCCTGACTCAGAGGAAATTCAAAGGCAATTGGCTGGGATTGAAAAGCAACTCTATTCCAATATGAAGCTGCTCTTAAACGAAATAAAACAACAATGGTTGTCCTTCGATTTAAAACTACAACAGCAACACCCGGTTTCGATTATGGAACAATACAACCAAAGATTTGATCTTGTATTGCAGCGTATTAAGCCGATTCCAAAGGAATACATCTCAAGAATTTCCAATACAATTAATGTCCTCAACACCCGTTTATTCCGATCCACTCCCTTGCCCTTATCACAAGAAATGAAAGCTGAGACAGGCAATCTTCGTAGCCGACTCATGGCTTCCATCCAAGAGACCTACAAAAATATAGAACAGCTATTGTTTGTTTCCATGGCTAAATTGGATGGCGTTTCACCCCTGAATACCCTCGGTAGAGGCTATGCTTATGTTATAGATCCAAAAACTAAAAAACACATCAGGAGCATTGAGCAAATTAAAACTGGGTCAGATACAAAAACTCGCTTAAAAGACGGTACTTTCGATGCCAAAATTAGTCGAGTTGAACCACTCAAACCGATGGATGAAAAATAATTTAGGATTTCTTCTTTTTATGCATCCGAATAATTCGTTTTCTCTTACGCCATTGCCTTGATGACAGTTTGTTCTTTTTGTCAGAGAAGGGATTATTACTGTTTTTGAATTCCAATCGTATGGGTGTTCCCCAAAACTCAAACTTCTTGCGTATTTGATTAATCAAGAAACTCTTATAGTTCTTACGTAATTTATGTGTTTGGTTGCCATAGATTATAAAAATAGGCGGTTGGCTCCCCCCTTGATGTGCATATTTTAACTTAATTCTTCTTCCTTGAATTGCAGGAGGTGGGTTGGTTTCAACCAGATGTTCGATGAACTGTGACAATTCTGGGGTTGAGATGGATTTTAATGACACATCTGCTGCCTTAATGGCCGATGATAATGCAGCGCCTATTTTGGTGCCTTTTAGAGCTGAAACATGATGAATGTCTATAAAATTAACGAATCGAAGTTTGCGATCGATATTCCTTTGCAAATCCTGCATTTGACTTTCATTGAGTTGATCACACTTATTAATAGCCACAACCAAGGCTCTTTCATTCTGAATGACCAAACCGATTAGCGAAGCGTCTTGATCGGTGACGCCTTCTATTCCATCAATCACAACGATCACTGAATCGGCTAATTCAATCGCATGTAATGCTTTAACAATACTGAATTTTTCAACAGTCTGGCTAATATTTTTCCGTCTTCTAATGCCAGCTGTGTCAATCAAAGTCAGGTCTCTTGATTTGTATTTAAAATCAACATGGATAGTATCTCGGGTCGTACCCGGTTGATCCTGGGTCAGCAATCTGTCTTCTTTGAGCAGACTATTGATGAGGGTAGATTTACCCACATTAGGTCGACCAATTAAGGCAATGGAAGTGTTCTCTTCAGGCAGTTCTAAATAATTTGCCTCATCTGTCTCTGTCTTAATCAGAGAAAAAACCTTTGCTGATAGGGCCTCGCAATGATCTCCTCTAAGCGCAGAAATACAGTTCGGCTCTCCTAAGCCCAGTTCAAAAAATTCAGCAGCACATGCTTCCCTATCCAATCCTTCGGTTTTGTTGACTACTAAAATTAAGGGTTTGTTTATTTTTCTCAGTTGTCTTGCTATTTCTTGATCATTGGCAACCAACCCTTCTCTGCTGTCAACAAGGAACAACACTACATCAGCTTCCCTGATAGCCAATTCTGTCTGATCCTGAATCACTCCGGAAAGGTCACCGTGGTCATAAACCAAGCCGCCGGTGTCTATCAAAATGGCCTTGAAAGATTGGTAATTAATATATCCATATATGCGGTCACGTGTCAGACCGGCATAATCGGCCACGAGGGCATCTTTTGAACCGGTTAGACGATTAAAAAATGTGGATTTGCCGACATTGGATCGGCCAACAATTGCAATAACTGGCAACATCGTAACTCCATCACATCAAGAATTTGGGATTTTTTTCTCAACAGAAATGAGATCGCCCTTATCGGTTAAAATGTAAATTGAATTATTGATTACTAGTGGAGTATTGCTAATCTTACCTGAGCTGATTTTTAGCCTTTGCTGGGTCTCACCAGTGGCTTTAGCCAACCAATGAACATAACCTTCCAAATCACCTATAACAATTGAATCACCCATAATAACCGGTGCTGTTGGATACCTATTAACCATGTATTTCTTGGTCCATGCCTCGCGCCCAGTAAATCTCGAAAAAGCTCTGACTGTTCCGTCGGCCTCTGAGGTATAGACATAATTTTCATCTGCAGCAATTCCAGAATAAACCGATGCTTCAACGACCCAAACAATCTTTCCCGATTCAAGCGCCAAATCACCCACGACACCCTGATAACTACCGACATAAAGATCATTGCCTGAAACAACCATAGGGGCATCGATATCCATGACTTTTTCAATCTCAGTTCTGCCGCCCGGAGCTGTCAACATGACATCCCAGAGGATTGTTCCATCTTCGATATCGTATGCACTTACTTTGCCATCATCAAAACCACAGAAAACTGCATTCGCGAAACTGATTGGAGTAGACGTACCTCTGAGACTCAATGGCGGGACCTTATGGTTAACAATCCATTGTTGTGTCCCATCTGCTGTTGAGAGAGAGCTTAGGCTGCCATCGACCGTGCGGACAAATATTTTGTCATCTTTAATGGCTACGGGTGCTAAAACTTCACTAGATACCGACGTCGTCCACAACATCTCTCCGGTCATTGAATCCAAAGCAACCAATTCTCCATTGTTGGTTCCTAACACCAGAATACCGTTTTTATAAGTGGGTCCTGATGTGAATTGTAAATCAAAATTATTTTTCCAGACTTTTCTTCCTCTTTTCAATTCAATTGCTGCAACATTCCCATTGAAACTAGCCGCATAAATCTGCTCTCCATCAGATGTTGGTTTTAGAGCTAAACCTAATCCTTCATGGCCTTTGCCAATAGACACATCCCATCTCTCATCAACATCTATAGTGCCCTGAAATTCAATCAACTCTGTTGGTAACAATTCTTCCTCTTCATCATCACGACCAAACAAAGAGCATCCTTGGAGAATGATTAACAAAGAGATTATCAGCACAAACTTAGCGCTCAATCGCTGATGGTTTTGATCTCTAGTTATGAGTGGTTTCATGCTGTGTCTTCCTCAGTGTCAACTGCACCCAGGGTTTCCTTGTTTTGAATATCCTTGAGTTTAATTTCAATGAAATCATAATCAAAATTACCAGGAAGCATTAAGTCTAGTGCCCTACGATATGATTCTCCTGCTTGAAGTAGATCGCCTTTCTCTGAGTAAATATCTCCTTTGATCTCCTCATATTTAGCTTCAAAGGTTCCCATTGATTCTATTTGGAGTGTTATTAATGCTTCATCTAGTAAATTTTGTTGAAGTTTAATTCTGGCAATACGCAATCTCGAGATATGCTGCAACGATTCTTCATCAGAATTATCAAGCAAGAACTCCAATTGGATGATGGCGTTGTCATATTCTGTCGCATCAATAAAAAGCTTAGACATCAGAAGATGACCTTGATCTTGATAAGGTGTATCTGCAAAATCATTATCTATCTGTTGGAGCAATGACTGAGCTTGTGAAATACGTTTCAGCTTGACTGAGTATTCCATTTCTGAAAACAGTCTAGAAGCCATTTCCGCTTGTTTTTGGTTGCTCTCTCTATAGTACTGACCACCAAAGAACCCTGACAAACCCAAAATCACAACGGCACTCAAAAATTTGGCATTCTCTTTTAGCCAATTTTTGATCAGTTCTGCTTGTTGTTGATCTGTTAAGTTGTCATCCATTATTATCTCTCGACCGATAAGGAATTTATCTATAGGAATTGGTTGATCCTATCCAATAAATCTTTTCTTTTAACCGATTTTTGTTGCTCCCCTGATTGCATTGATTTGATACTGATGGTGTTATTAGCAATCTCATCCTCACCAATGATCAAAGCGATATCTGCTCCGGTCTTATCTGCCCTTTTAAATTGTTGTTTAAAACTACCCCCACCTAAATTCATCTCAATTGAGCAATTCGAGTAAGTATCTCTCAACTCTTCTGCGAGTATCAATCCCTGCCCTTCTGCCTGTGCACCCACAGCCACAATATAAATTTTTGGAGGATCATTTTGCTGGTTTTGATCCAATAGATCAACTAATTCAATCAAACGCTCAAGCCCAATGGCACAACCAATTGCTGGTGTTGCTTGACCGCCCAACTCTGAGATCAGTTCGTCATATCGACCGCCTCCGCAGACGGTCGCCTGAGCACCCAATTGGTCCGTCGTCCACTCAAAAACAGTTCTGGTATAGTAATCCAATCCCCTAACTAGACGAGTATTCAAGGTATATTCAATGGCATGCTCTTGCAATATAGCCTCTAGAGCCTGGAAG
>CAXGBD010000064.1:0-6861 GCA_964008355.1 uncultured Gammaproteobacteria bacterium
CTTGAAGAGTTAAAATGAATGGCTATATTAATTCCTGCATCATGCAAGGTTTCTGCCATTTTGGCTCCAATGCGTTTACTACCGCCAGTGATCAGTGCCCATTTATTGTTTGTATCATTCATAATCGTTATTTTAATTGAAAACTAACATTAGCGTTATTAATTCTAGATAATACTCTGAAAGAGGTAAGTATTTTGCAATCTATTAAACAACAATTACCAACACCAGACGACGCCTCACTTCGGCATTCTTCTGTTCTGGTTGAAAAACTTACTGAGAGAATTAAACAAAAGAAAGGCTGGATTAGTTTTGCTGACTACATGCAGTTTGTTTTGTATGAACCTGGATTGGGATACTATTCTGCAGGTACCCAAAAGTTAGGCAAGGGGGGTGATTTTACCACCGCACCTGAGATATCTGATCTATTTGGAATCTCAATTGCAGATTACCTCATAACTGCTCTCGATGGGTTGAAATCACCAAGTTTACTGGAAATAGGCGCTGGATCTGGACAATTGGCATTGAATATTTTGTCGCAGTTGGAAACTGAAGCATTTGAACTGGAGCAATACTACATACTCGAACTCAGTGCTGATTTAAAAGAAAGGCAGCAACAACTATTATCACAATTGCCAGGGGTGGCGGCTCAAGTAACTTGGTTGGATTCCCTGCCAGATAATTTGATTACTGGGGCCATTATTGGCAATGAAGTCATGGATGCGATCCCCTTCCAGAGATTCAAGATTGCAGGCAATGATATTTATGAGTTGGGGGTGTCGTCTGGATCAAATCAACTCTATGAGCAAGAACAACAGCCTTCAGAGGCTCTAACTGAATCAGTAAGATTGATTGAACAGAAACTGGGCTATCAGTTGCCGGATCAATATCAGTCAGAAGTCAGACTGAATTATGAGGACTGGTTTAGGTCAGTATCGGCTGCTTTAACCCAAGGGATCATGATCTTTATCGATTATGGACTCTGCAGAAGCGAATATTATTCACCATCAAGATCAGATGGCACCTTAGTGTGTCATTACCAAAACAGGGCCCATTATGAACCTCTGTTGTTTCCAGGCCTACAGGATATTTCTGCATGGGTAGATTTTAGCTTGGTTGCTGACAATGCTCTGAACCAAGGTTGCGAAGTGTTTGGATATACTTCCCAAATGGAGTTTTTATTATCCTCTGGTATTCTTGGTCGAATGGATGCAAAACATCCACAAGATGAGGAATATAATATTAATCAATCATTGAAACAATTGCTTCTTCCCAGTCAAATGGGGGAAGCTTTTAAATGTATGCTGTTAAGCAAGAACTACAACCTTGGTATGGATAATCTTGAAGCTAAAGATTACCGCTATATGCTTTAATCTCACATATGGAAACACTACAAGCAATTTTATTAGCAATCATCCAAGGGCTAACTGAGTTTCTTCCCATTTCCAGTTCTGCTCACTTGATTTTATTAAGTGAGCTTTCAGGATGGCAAGACCAGGGATTGGTTTTTGATGTGGGTCTGCATTTTGGAACACTGTTAGCTGTCATTTTTTATTTTAGAGAGGATTTGTTGAATATGTTCTGTCCTGCTCATTTTAAAAGTATTGATGCTCTTATTCATTCCCAATTGGGCATCATATTAGTGGCTACTATCCCAGTGGTGTTAGTTGGTGGATTGTTCAACCAGTTGATAGAGCAGCACTTGAGATCTCCGATGATTATTGCCATGGCAACGGCTTTCTTTGGTCTGCTATTGTTTTTAGCCGATTATAGGAATAAACATAAGGGTAAAGGCATTGCAGTTGATTTAGGAATAGGGTTTTTAATAGGCTTATCTCAGGTATTTTCATTAATCCCAGGCACATCAAGATCTGGGATCACGATCACAGCTGGACTTTTCCTGGGTTTATCAAGAGAGGAGGCTGCAAAATTTTCTTTTTTACTAGCAATTCCAGTCATTATCGCTGCAAGTGTATTTGAGCTCTATCAATTAAGCCAAGTCGAGGCTCTCATTTTTGACTATTTGGATTTGTTCTTAGGAATTATTGTGTCTTTTGTTGTGGCATTTTTAACCATCAAATGGTTCTTAAACATGGTTCAAAAGATTGGGATGCTGCCATTTTTTGTTTATCGAATTTTATTGGCAGTATTCTTGCTGGTATGAGCTTCAAACGATTGTCACTCCGGAGTTCAAGAGTCAATTTACTTCGCTAATTCTTCTTCAATCTTTTTTAATCTTAGTTCTCTTATTTTCTTCCCAATGACATTCCCATCAAGACCATCTTCACGGAGATTACTAATTTTGATTGAACGAGCAAGATCTGCAGACTTTTGTAAGAGTGCTATTTTTTCATCCAAACCCTGACCTTGGCCCAGTGTTATTACTGCGATGACATCTTCCAAGTGATCAGGTCTGCGTACCACATCAAGTGTTTCTAATAGTGTAAGAATATATTCAGCGTTGTATTGTTCTATATCCTTTGAAATTAAAGACATAGACTGATCTATCTGCAATGGCAATTCTTTGAATTTATTTGGTAAATTCATATTATTCTGCATCGATTCAACTCTATCTTTAATGCTTTCTTGTTCCTGTTCCATCAACGCTAAGAAAATAGCAGCAAATCTATACCTTGATGATATGTTTGCCTGAGAAGCCTCTTGAAAAATAGATTGTGAGAAGAAGTCTTTATCGATTCCAGATAGATCTGGATAAATTTGATCAAAGGCACCGAATTCAATGAGTGTTTTGAAATATTGATCAAATCTGGATTCATTTAAGGCTTTTTTAGTTTCCATCCACACTCTTTCGGGTACAAGAGAGGATAGCTCACCGCTTGCGACTATCTTGGCCACTAGTTGTTTGGTTTCATCTGCGATGTTAAAGTCTAAGTTAAACAGTTTAGCTCTAAATCTTGCAATACGAAGCACTCTGAGAGGGTCTTCTTTGAATGCCTCAGATACATGGCGGAGGACTCTTTTAGACAGATCTTCTCTGCCCTTAAACGGATCTATGATCTCACCATCTTTATTCTCAGCTATGGCATTGATTGTCAGGTCTCTTCTAGAGAGGTCTTCTTCCAATGTAATATCAGGATTGGCATCAAAATCAAATCCATGATAACCCGTACCTGTCTTGACTTCTTTTCTAGCCAAGGCATATTCTTCGCCTGTTTCTGGGTGGATAAAGACAGGAAATGACTTTCCAACCTGTTTGTAACCGAGGTGTTTCATTTCTGAGGGGGTTGCATGGACCACCACCCAGTCTTTCTCACCTGAAGGTAGATCGAGGAGCCGATCTCGAATTGCTCCTCCAACCAAATAAATTTCCATGCTGTCTAAAAAATAAATATGAAATAATGATTCAATTTATTTTCTCATTTGTATGATCAATTGACGACCATTTCTGCTGACTCTCAAGACCAGAATATCTTTATCTTTAATAATTGCGATAAAGTCTTCTAGGTTACCAATAGTGGTATTACCAACAGCCCAGATAATATCCCCACTTTTCAATCTAGCTCTGGCAGCATTACTGTTGGGCTCAATAGAAAGAATCACAACTCCTTTTGTCTCAGTTTCTCCCTCTGGAATGTAATCTGATAACTGAGCTCCTGCTAGCAAAGAATTTAGTTCATCTGCTTTTACAGGTTCCATCGCCATCAATTCTCCTAGAATAGCGTTTACACTAATCTCCTTGTTGTCTCTAAGGATGGTCAGTGCAACAGATTCACCACTTCTTTTGAGCCCAATAGCATTGCGTAACTCATTAGATTTATTTATTTCTTGGTCGTCAACCCTAACGATGACATCACCCACCAAAAGCCCAGCTTCCTCTGCAGCTGAATTAGGTGAAACTTCTTGAATTAATGCCCCTTTGATGATTTCAAGCCCAAGCTCATCGGCAATATCTTTGTTGATATCACTAATAATGACTCCCAACAAACCCCTTTTGACTGAACCAAATTCAATCAGTTGATTCATTATATTTTTGACTGTGTTGACAGGAATTGCAAAGCCAATTCCTATGTTGCCACCACTTCTGGTATAGATAGCACTATTGATCCCTATAAGTTTTCCTTCTAAATTAATTAAAGCACCGCCTGAATTACCTGGATTAATGGCCGCATCAGTTTGAATATAATCTCCATAGCCATCAGAACTCATTTGAGGTCTTCCCAGTGCACTGATTATTCCAGAAGTGACGGTTTGACTCAGACCAAATGGTGCTCCAATAGCGAGTGCAAAATCTCCAACTCGTAAAAGATTAGAGTTGCCCAATGGTATTTCAGCTATTTTTTTTGGGTTTTCTATTTTTAGTATGGCTATATCCGTACCTGGGTCCGAACCCACTAACTCTGCCAAATATTCACTACCATCTTGTAGAAAAACTTTTATCTCATCTGCTTTTTCAATGACATGATGATTGGTGACGATGTATCCTTTTGTTCCATCAACCACTACACCAGATCCTCCTCCACCAAATTCTCTTTCTCTAGGAGGTTGGGGTTGACCAAAGAAGCGTTCGAAGAAGGGATCATTAAAAAAAGGATTCTGTTGAATTTTTACTTTGCCTTTGATCGCAATCGTAACAACTGAAGGCGATGACGATTCAACTAGTTCTGCAAGGGAAGAGTTTTCAAGATTTCCGATTTGGTGTGCAATTGACAGATTTCCTATAAAACTACCAAGTAAAATTGTTAGCAGCAATAATTGGGGCAATGCCGTTTTTATTGTCAGTTTTTTTCCAGTGTTTTTCATACAACCTCTATATTGATCCACTCAGAGTTAAAATCTCAAAGATCATAACTTAATTATTACTGATTCAGTATTAATTATTGTTGTATTCATAATTTATTCTTATTTCTAGAAAACGAAAAAAATAACAAATTGTTAATAATTTGTTGATAAACATTGAATTATAGGTGAATATCTAAAACACTACATATTGTGGTAGGTGTTTTCATGTAATTTAGTTAATTTTTGCAAAAAAATTCAATTATTTGTCTAGTATAAAACTCATAAGATATTGAAATATATAAAAAAATGATAATAATTACTGATCTCAAATAATTCTTGACAACACGCTGAAATGCGCAATAATCTATTATTGTCAAAACACTATATCTTGTGCAGTATTTTCTTCACTTTTTTGTGATTTTAGACCAAAACTCGCAATATCAATCTAGAACAGGGGAACCTTAGATACAAATGAAATCGGCACCTAAAAAGTCAGAACATGAGACTTTAGAGGTCGAATACCAAACTGCTTCCATTGATATTTGGGATAAAAAATATCGACTCAAAGAACTTTCTGGAAAACCGATTGATCTGGACATAGATGACACCTTTAAAAGAGTGGCTAAGGCTTTATCAGAATTAGAAGATCCAGAACAACAAGAAAAATGGGAACAAGAGTTTTTGTGGACTTTACGTTCAGGAGCGATTCCTGCTGGAAGAATTATGTCTAATGCTGGCGCAGGAGAACATAAGCCGGCAACCTCAACCATTAATTGCACTGTTTCTGGTTCGATACATGATTCAATGATAGGAATATTGGAAAAAGTAACTGAGGCAGGTCTAACATTAAAGGCAGGCTGTGGAATCGGTTATGAGTTTTCAACTTTAAGACCAAAAGGTGCTTATGTTACAGGCGCAGGTGCTTTTACTTCTGGACCATTGTCATTTATGGATATCTACGATAAAACGTGTTTCACCGTTTCTTCTGCAGGAGGGAGAAGGGGAGCTCAAATGGCAACTTTTGATGTTAGTCATCCAGATGTTGAAGATTTTATTAAAGCCAAACAAGAGGACGGGAGATTGAGGCAGTTCAATCTTTCACTATTGATCACAAATGAGTTCATGGAAGCAGTGACAAAAGACGAAGATTGGTCTCTTGCCTTTCCCTTGGACCCAAGATTGCCAGAATCTGCAACTATTGATCTGGAAGATCCAACAAAAGTTCTTTGGAAACCATGGACTGTCACTGAAGGTTATATAACTAATGAAGAAGGTTTGGTCGCTTGTAAGGTTTATAAAGTTATAAAAGCCAGACAACTATGGGATCTTATTATGGCCTCAACATACGATTATGCTGAACCAGGATTTATTCTTATAGATAGAGTTAATGAAATGAATAATAACTGGTTCGATGAAAATATACGTGCGACTAATCCATGTGGGGAACAACCTTTGCCTGAGTACGGTTCTTGTTTGTTGGGCTCAGTTAACCTAACTCGTTTTGTGCAGAATCCATTTAGCCAAGCTGTATCTTTTGACTGGGATTGTTTCAGGAAAGTCGTCAGCATTTTTACGAGAATGCTGGATAATGTTGTGGAGATTAATGCCTTACCCATTCAGCAACAAAGAGATGAAATCCTCAGTAAGAGAAGACACGGCATGGGATTTTTAGGACTGGGATCAGCCATGACCATGATGGGCATGAAGTATGGTAGTGAAGCTTCACTTGAGTTTACAGACCGGGTTAGCAAGGAACTGGCTATGACAGGCTGGAAAGTTGCTTTAGAACTAGCTAAGGAAAAAGGTCCTGCACCTATTTTATTAAAAGAATTTTGCGTCACCAAA
Organism: uncultured Gammaproteobacteria bacterium; assembly: GCA_964008355.1. Classification (GTDB taxonomy): domain Bacteria; phylum Pseudomonadota; class Gammaproteobacteria; order Steroidobacterales; family UBA11654; genus DTSX01. Next base: position 6,583 of record CAXGBD010000064.1, read on the forward strand.
GACATGCTCAAGAAAAAACCAGAAATGATCGATGATGGTTGGCAAATAGGCGATAAGATACCTGGTAGAATTTTGCATGCAAAATACAGTAGTTACATGCAACAAATTGCAGAAATAGAGCCTGAATTGGTTGAGCACTTATCGGAAATTGGTGCAAGATTTACGCATCATACATCCATCGCACCTACTGGAACCATTTCGTTGTCGATTGGTAACAATGTCAGTAATGGCATTGAACCAAGTTTTGCACATCATTATTTTAGGAATGTCATTAGGGAA
>CAXGBD010000065.1:0-6825 GCA_964008355.1 uncultured Gammaproteobacteria bacterium
TTAATGATTGTTGTTCCTGAGTGGAAGATTTTTAAATCAGGATCTGCTAGATCCGTTCCATCTAAGCCATTAATTTCCATGTTAGTTTCATATTTCTCAGGATAGCCTAGACTGGCCATGATAACACCCAGAGCAGTTCGCTTATCCCATTTAATAGGAAACGATTCAATGGTCTCATCAAAACAAGCTTGAATGAGTTCAACCAAATCCGATGAGAGTCGCATCATAATTGGTTGTGTTTCAGGATCGCCAAAGCGACAATTAAACTCCAGTACTTTAGGCTCATTTTGATCTGAAATCATTAGACCAGCATAGAGAAACCCTCTGTATGGAATGCCTTCATTGATCATACCATGAACAGTTGGCAGCATGATCTGATCCATAATTTTTCTCTGAAGATCAGCATCAACAAAAGGGACTGGGGAATAAGCTCCCATTCCACCGGTATATGGACCAGTGTCTCCATCCTTGATTGCCTTATGATCCTGTGAGGTAGCTAGAGGTAGGATATTTACCCCATCTACCATGGCAATGAAGCTTACTTCCTCACCTTCCAAGAATTCTTCAATAACAATCGTTGCTCCTGCGGTTCCAAATTTTTGATCCGTCATGATCTCATCAACACTTTTTTCCGCCATGGTAAAATTATTTACAATACATACTCCTTTGCCTGCAGCTAAGCCATTTGCTTTGATTACCATTGGATAGGTGGAGTTTTTTAAGAATTCTTTTGCCAAATGGGGGTCTGTAAAGGATTGATAAGTTGCTGTCGGGATCCTGTATTTTTGCATAAAACTTTTTGCAAAAGTTTTGGATCCTTCCAATTGTGCCGCTTTGGCTGTGGGCCCAAAACATTTAATGCCAATCTTTTCAAACTCATCAACGACTCCTGCAACCAGAGGATCCTCTGGGCCCACGACAACAAGGTCTATCGACTCAGTTACTGCAAAATGAATTAATTGTTCAATTTCAATTGCTGCGATCTCAATGTTGATTATTTTGGCTTCATTGGAAGATCCTGGGTTGCCAGGGGCAACAAAAACAGTATCAACATGATTTGATTGAGCAAGCTTCCAGGACAATGCATGTTCTCGTCCACCACCACCAATGACTAAAACCTTGGATGATTGACTCATAGTTAATGCCTGAAATGCCTGATCCCGGTAAAGCCCATCACTAGGTTATGTTCATCAGCAGCTGCTATGACTTCGTCATCTCTAATGGATCCTCCTGGTTGAATGATACAGTTGATTCCGTAATCTGCTGCTATTTCGATGCTGTCTTTGAAGGGAAAGAACCCATCGGAGGCCATCACACAGTTTTGTGTCTTAAGATCAGCTGATGAAGCTTTCAAGCTGGCTATTTTAGCGCTCATCACACGACTCATTTGTCCTGCTCCTATGCCTATAGTTTGTTGATGCCTGGCAAAAACAATGGCATTGGATTTGACATATTTGACAACTTTCCAGGCAAAGAGCATGTCTTTGATTTCTTCATCTATGGGTTGACAGAGTGTCACAATATCGATGTCTTGTTTGCCTATAGTTTTTTCATCATCTTCTTGAATAAGAAATCCACCATCAATACTCTGGATAGAATAATCAATGGTATTTTTCTCACAATTATCCATCTCAATCACCCTAATATTTTGTTTTCGTTCCAAAGCTTTGAGAGCATCAGAGTCAAATGAAGGCGCAATTAAGACCTCCAAGAATTGATTGTTGATTATGTTTTTTATCAATTCACTATCAACATTTCGATTCACTGCGATGACACCTCCAAAAGCTGATTCGGGATCTGCAAGAAATGATTTGTTGTAAGCCTCATGAAGATCATTGCCCATTGCAACTCCACAAGGATTGACATGTTTGACAATCACACAGGCTGGCTCATCGAAACTCTGTACACAGCCCATTGCAGCATCAGCATCCAATAAGTTATTGTACGACAGTTCTTTGCCTTGATACAGTTTGGATCCAACCAATGTGTTGAGTCCGGCTTCTCTTGGTTGATATATTGCAGCACGTTGATGTGGATTCTCCCCGTATCTCAGGTTTGTTTTTTTCGTTAATCCAATAGGTAATGTTTGAGGTAGAGTGTCGTTTTTTTTCTCAGAAAAATAATTCCAAATGGCAGCATCGTAAGATGCTGTGTATCCAAATGCTTTTAAGGCCAATTGTTTTCTCAGAGTGAATGAAACACAACCCTGGTTGTTGGTAAGTTCGGTCTTTAGTGTTTCATAGTCATCTGGATCAGTAAGGATGGTTTTGGTGTGATAATTTTTAGCAGTAGCTCTGATCATACTGGGGCCACCAATATCAATGTTCTCAATAGCCATTGCTTCGTTACAACTATCCGTTGAAACAATTCTTTCAAATGGGTAAAGATTGACAATGACTAAATCTATGTTTGTGATTGAGTATTTCTCCAGAATATCTTCATCAACGTTGGGTCTATTGAGGAGACCAGCATAGATGAGAGGATGTAGTGTTTTGACCCTGCCATCCATCATTTCTGGGAAGCCTGTTATAGTGCTAACATCGGTTACTTCACATTGATGTTCTCTTAGGTAAGTAGCTGTCCCGCCTGTAGAGATCAAATTTATTTGATAAGCAATCAATTGTTTGGCAAGTTCATCCAAGCCTGTTTTATCCGAGACACTGATCAGTGCATTCTGTATTTTTATCGGTTGATTAGCCGTCATATGGAGAAGAAAATGCTCACTGAATGAGATCAAATGCTTTTAATTTTTTTCTTAATGTTGATCGATTAATACCCAGTATTGCTGCTGCTTGTGTTTGATTTTGTTTAGTATAGTCCATCACTGCTTTCATCAAAGGCAGTTCAACTTCTTCAATAACTAATTTGTATAAATTACAAGGAGTGTGGCCATTGAGCATTTTAAAGTATTGTTCTAATGCTATTGTTGTTGAGTTTTTAAGCGAGCCATTAATCTGTGTTGTTTGTAAAGATTGACTAGATTGAGAATTATTTTTTGATATTGGTGATGTTGGTTTTTTTTGAGCTCGTTTTGTCACAAAGACAACTCCCCTGTTGCATATTCTTGCCAGATTCAGATTCTGGGTAACTTAAAAATTTAAGTGAAAGAAACTATAACATGGAGTGACCAGAAGATCGCAATTGTTTGTGAAGAATTTTACAATCCTAGTCGTTTTTCCAAATAATGAATATCTGTACTACCTTTTTTAAAGGCATTATGTTGCATGATTTCAAAATGTAGATTTTGGTTTGTTTTAATACCCTCTATCACCATTTCAGATAAGGCTATTCTCATGCGGTCAATTGCCGATTTTCTGGTATTTGCATGGGCAATTATTTTTGCAATCATGGAATCATAAAAAGGAGGTACTTCGTATCCCGTATAAATATGGCTATCCACTCTAATACCAGGGCCGCCTGGTGGGTGCCACAATGAAATTTTTCCAGGGGATGGTATAAAAGTTCTAGCATCTTCTGCATTGATTCTGCATTCAATGGCGTGACCTCTCTCAGTTATATTTTCTTGTTTAAATGGCAATGGAAAACCCATCGCGATCCGTATCTGTTCTTTAACCACGTCAATACCTGTGATCATTTCTGTCACCGGATGTTCTACTTGCAATCTTGTATTCATCTCAATAAAGTAGAATTCATCATTCTCATATAAAAATTCCAGTGTCCCAGCACTTCTGTATCCAATTTGCTTACAAAGTTTTATACACTTTTGAATCATTTTCGTACGTTGTCTCAGGGGGATGCCAGGTGCGGGAGCCTCTTCTATTATTTTTTGATGGTTTCGTTGCATAGAACAATCCCTGTCTCCTAAACAAACGACATTTCCATAGTTATCTGCAAGCATCTGAAATTCAATGTGCCTTGGCTCTTCAAGTAACCTTTCCAGATAGAGCGTGTCATCACCAAAAACTGCACGGGCTTCTGATCTTGTGAGATCAATTGTATGTTGCAGATTGGCTTTAGTATGAGCTACTCGCATTCCTTTACCCCCTCCACCAGCGGCTGCTTTAACTAGAATCGGATAGCCTATTTTGTCTGCCATTTTTAGCACTGCTGCCGAATCATCTCCCAACGCTTCATGAGAACCAAGTATGGTATTTATGCCTGATTTCTTAGCAACTTTTATGGCATTTAGTTTATTCCCCATCAATTTTATGGTTTCAGGTTTAGGACCAATAAAAACATAACCACTTTTTTCAACCTGCTCAGCAAAATCACTATTTTCAGATAAAAAACCGTAGCCTGGATGAATAGCCATGGCATCGGTCACTTCTGCTGCACTAATGATAGACGGTATATTCAAGTAACTATTGACTGATTCTGGAGGTCCAATACAGACGGATTCATCTGCGAGCAGGACATGCTTTTGATTACTATCTGAAGTGGAATGAATAGCAACGGTTTTAATATTGAGCTCAGAACACGCTCTTTGTATCCTCAGTGCAACTTCACCACGGTTTGCTATGACAAGCTTATCTAGCATTTAGCTTGGGCTGATTAGAAATAAGACTTGATCGTACTCAACGGGATCACCGTTTTGAACTAAAATCCTTTCAATAATCCCATGTACATCTGATTCAATCTGATTCATCATTTTCATCGCCTCGATGATGCACAGTGTGTCACCCTCATTCACTTCATCACCCACTTTAACGAATGTTTCGGCATTGGGTTCTGAAGAGTGATAAAAGGTTCCAATCATTGGAGCTATAATTTTATGGAGATCATTGTTATTGTGCTGGTCTACATTTCTAACCTGATTATTATCAGGAGTTTCCTGTTGTGGGTGTGATGTTACCACTTCAGTTTGAATGGAATCTTTAGATACTTCACGGGTAATTCTAACGGTGTCTTCACCTTCTGTAATTTCAATTTCAGATAACCCAGATTCTTCAAGTAACTGAATTAATTTTTTTACTTTTCTAATATCCATGAATTTAGGAATTGGATAATTGATCCAATGCAGATAATAGAGCCAGTTCGTAACCTTTAAATCCCAAACCACAGATGGTTCCTTGTGCAATATCGGAGAAGTATGAGTTCTTTCTAAATTCTTCCCTGGAAAAAATATTGCTTATATGGACCTCAATAAAAGGAACCTCAACTGCCAAAAGTACATCCCTTAGAGCAATGCTTGTGTGGGTAAAGGCCCCTGGGTTGATAATCATATAATCTATAGATTGTGATCTTTCTTGAATTTTGTCGACCAAATCTGATTCCGAGTTGCTTTGAAAAGACTCTAAGTTACAATCATGTTCATCTGCAATCCTTGAGAGTTCCTTCTCTATTTGGTGAAGGTTTTTATCACCATAAATTTCAGGCTCCCTGGTTCCTAGGAGGTTAAGATTGGGACCATGAAGGACTAAAATAGTAACCATGATATTTGCACGTTTAAAGAAGATAGCACCATTTTTATAGAAAATAGCTATAAAATCAACGAAAAAATATGATTATTATTATGAATAATTTTTATTTCAAATTCAGTCACCCAAAATCATAGGAAGATCTTGGGAGGTTACTTCTCCATTTTTATACCAAGTTATTAAACCACTTGGTTCAACAAGTAAGGTATATGGCAGGGTTAGCGATGTGTTTCCAAGTCCTTTCATAATCTCGTATGCATTACTTTGCCCAATGAGTATGGGAAAGCTTATGCCATATTCATTTATAAAATCTCTTGCAAGCTCATTTTGATCGACGGCTATGCCTATGATTTGGATACCATGCTCTTGTTGATTGAGATGAAGCGTTTGCAACATTGGCATTTCCCTTCTGCAAGGTGCGCACCATGTTGCCCAAAAATTAATCAGAATTCTCTGCTCCGACCATTCACTGATATCTCTAATATTGCCATCCAAATCTTCTAATGCAAAAGGAACAATGTATTGAGGTTGATGGCGTTGAAAACCAATATTCATTAGTTTTATATCTGAGGTTAAGACATAAACACTTAAGGAAATAGGGACTAATAAAATTAAAAATATTGTTCTCAGTTTTAATTTTTTTAACTTTTTTTTCAAAATCAATACGTTTTGATTCACGGAATCAATTTAAGTTCATTCAAATTACCCAGTAGTTCCTCTGCTTTGACCATCCCGATCTTTCTCATATGGGTTTGTTCTAATCCCTGATTATTAAAGAGCAACATTGTAGGTGGACCGTAAACACCAAAACTATTCATTAACTCTTTGTCGTTATCGTTATTCAATGAAAGATCTGCTTTGATACTGTTGATCTCTGATAATAGATCGATCAGAGCTTGATTTGTAAATGTATCTCTTTCTAATTGTCTACATGATACACACCAATCAGCAGTGTAATAGAGCAATGTAATTTGATGATTACTCGATGCCACATTGAGACTTTGATTCAGGTCCTCAATGGATCTAATAGTTGTGAATAATGAATCTGCATCGGGATATAAATTTTCATTTTCATTTTCATTGATACTCTTAATTCCAATCGTTTGATTGAACAGTAGTGCAAAACCAATCAGCATAACCACGAAACCAGTGTATATTCTGATACTACTGATTCTTTTCAAAATAATAGCATTTAATTTTAGTCCTCCTAAATATATGCCAACAACAACGAAAAAGAGCGCCCAAACGATTGCAAGCGCATCCTGACTCATTAAAGGATTGAGTATCCAAATAGCAAGACCAAACATAATCAGCCCAAAAATTTCTTTAATGGAATTGAGCCAATCACCTGTTCTGGGCAGCCATTTACCTGCGGTGAGGCCAATCAGAATTAATGGAATACCAAGTCCTAAGCTTAATGATGATAGTGCTAGAATCCCTCTCATGA
>CAXGBD010000066.1:0-6791 GCA_964008355.1 uncultured Gammaproteobacteria bacterium
GTTGCAAGCCCCCCGGAAGCAGCGGTTACAGCAATCTTCACAAAATTACTCTCTTAATTAACATTATTTAATAAAAACCTAATCTTTATTTTTTTATATAGAGATCAGTAATCGTTCCCTCAAAAGTCTCGGCAGCAAGTGCCAGAGTCTCAGACAATGTTGGATGTGGGTGAATTGTCAAAGCAATATCGGAAGCATCACAATCCATCTCAATTGCAAGGGTGATTTCTGCTATCAATTCTCCTGCATTTGTCCCCACCATGCCTCCACCTAGTATTCTTTTTGTGCGGGGGTCAAAAAGTAATTTAGTCAAGCCTTCTGATCTAGCAATTGAGAGGGATCTCCCACTTGCAGCCCAAGGAAAAACACCTTTTCCAAAATCTATTCCCTGGGCTTTGCAGTCCTCTTCGGTCAACCCGACCCATGCAACTTCTGGATCTGTATACGCCACAGAGGGGATGCAACGAGAATCCTTTGCCGTTTTCATACCCGATATTACTTCTGCTGCAACTTTAGCTTCGTGGCTTGCTTTATGAGCCAGCATTGGTTCTCCAACAATGTCTCCAATGGCGAAAATATTTGGAACATTGGTACGCATTTGACGATCCACTGGGATAAAGTCGTTCTCGTCGCATTGTACTCCTGCTCCTTTTGGATTAATCGTACTAATATTTGGTTGTCTACCTACCGCGATCAATACGGAATCATACACTGCAGACTCAGGTGCACTTTTGCCTTGAAAAGATATTTTGATACCTTCTTTCTCGGATGTGGCTGAAGATACTTCCGCACCTTTATAAATATGGTCGCACTTCTTCTCCAAATACTTTTCAAGTGGTGTGACAAGATCTCTATCTACTCCAGGCATCAAAGTTTCGGTCAGTTCGACTATGCTGACACTTGTTCCCAGGGAAGAATATATAGTTGCCATCTCAAGACCAATGATTCCACCTCCAATAATGAGCATTTTGTTTGGGATTGTCGAAAGTTCAAGCGCATCAGTGGAATCAATAATTCTAGGATCATCGGGTAAAAAGGAGAGCGTGGTAGGGTTGGATCCCACAGCAATAATACATTGTTCAAAGCTAAGCGCCTGTTCGTCTTTCCCGTTAGTAATTTTTACAGTGTTGGCGGAGGTAAAAGAAGCAATTCCCTGGATGACATTGATATTTCTCTTCTTGGACAAACCCTGCAATCCTTGTGTTAAACCAGAAATTACTTGGTTCTTCCAATCTTTCATTTTTTCTAATTCAATTTCAGGCTCTCCAAAATTCAATCCTAGAGTTTTTGCTTCCTTCGAATCGTTAATAATTTTTGCAGCATGAAGCAATGTTTTTGATGGGATGCAGCCCACATTTAGGCACACTCCACCAAGATTGGTGTGTTTTTCTATAAGCGTAACATCCAGGCCTAAATCAGACGCTCTGAATGCTGCTGTATAACCACCTGGTCCAGCACCTATAACCACTAATCCCGTTTGATTTTGATCATTTTTTATTGACTGAGATTGACCAGAACTTTCATCCTCATCACTGCTCATGTCAACCTTCACAGAAGCAATCACGTCTCCTTCTGAAATCTGATCACCGAGTGAAACTGAGATGGATTCAAGTATCCCATTTACAGTGCAGGGAACATCCATAGCAGCTTTTTCGGTTTCAAGGGTAATTAGAGGATCATCAATATTGATGCTCTGTCCAGCCTCAGTATGAACTTCAACAATCTCTACTGTTTCAAAATCTCCCAAATTGGGTACTGTTATCTTGACTGTTTTACTCATCCATGGAATCCAAGAGAGTTTCTGGATCTTCTAATAATGCTTTGAGCCGAGAAGTAAATCGGATACCGGCAACCCCATCTGCGACCCTATGATCATAGGATAAAGAAAATGGCAATATTAATCTGGGCAGGAATTGACCATTTAAGAACACCGGTTTCACTTGTGCTCTAGATACACCTAAAATAGCGACTTCAGGAGCATTGATGATTGGCGTAAATCCAGTACCGCCAAAACCGCCCAGGCTTGAAATGGTGAAAGTCCCACCTTGCAGATCTTCCAGCTTTATTTTTTTCTCCCTTGCACTCTCGCTGAGTTCACTCAGTTCTGTTGCAATGGTAAGAATGTCTTTCTGGTCTGCGTTCTTAATCACCGGGACCAATAGGCCTTGTGGGGTGTCTGTTGCAAAACCAATATTAATGTATTTTTTAATGGTTAAACTGTCTTCGTTGGGTTTTATAGACGAATTAAATTCAGGGAATTCCATCAGCACTTTGCATACTGATTTAATGATGTAAGAAAGCAGAGTTAAACGAATCCCCTGTTGGGCTGCTTCTTTTTTAGTATTCAAACGAATCTGTTCAATTTCATTAATGTCTGCCTCATCGTGTTGAGTGACATGGGGTATATTCAACCAACTGGCGTGGAGTCTTGGTCCTGAAATTTTCTTAATCCGGCTGAGTGGAACCACTTCGATTTCTCCAAAGCTTCCATAATCAATCTCTGGCACTTCTGGAATTGACGCCTGTTGATGTGACCTCTTTGAAGAAAGAATGGATTTCACATAAACCTTAAGATCTTCATCTTTAACACGCCCTTTCATTCCTGTACCTGTTATCAGGGTCAAATCAACGCCTAATTCTCGTGCCAACTTTCTTACAGAAGGGCTCGCATGTACCCCTTTAAATGACTTGTTTATGAAATCAGTATCCTGTTCTACACCCTCAAATTGAGTTTCAGTCAACCGCTCCTCCGTCGGTTCTGGTTTAACGCTCTCTTCTTGAGGTTGTTCTTGTTTCTTTTGAATTTCCTCTACTGTTTTGTCATCCGATGAGATCTCACAGATCTTATCCCCAGCTTTTGATTTTGATCCTTTCTTAACAAACAGAGTTTGAATCGTTCCTGAAAATGGAGACGGCACATCCACTGCTGCTTTTTCTGTCTCCAAAGTTAATAATGGGTCTCCAGCTTTGAGAGTATCGCCCTCTGAAACTAACACTTCAACAATCTCAGCCTCTTCAAAATCACCAAGATCGGGTATAACAATTTTTTCAACTTTTGATATGTTGACTCTCCTTAGAATACTTAGAGACTTTGCTTCTAAGTAACTGCATAACTTTGATTAACTGTTATCTTCAACAGTATTAAGTAGTTGTTCTAATTCTCCATTTTCATACATTGTTTCTACAATATCCGAACCACCTACAAGTTGGTTATTAATATAAAGTTGTGGAAACGTTGGCCAATTGGAGAAAGTTTTTAGCCCGTCTCTTAAATCTGGATCTTCTAGAATATTGACAAAGGCAAAACGCTGCCCTAAAACTTTCAAAATACCACAAACTTTTGCTGAAAAACCACACTGAGGAAAATCTGGTGAGCCTTTCATATAAAGCAAAACTGGAAAATCTCTTAACTGTTCTTCAATCCGTTGATTAATATTCATAAATAACCTCTTAGCTCTTTTTCAATGAAATATTATTATAAATTCAATTACTTAGAATGTGTCCATTATTTTTAAACAACTCTAATTGATAATCGCTATCAATTGCTAATAATAAATTGATATAATCTTGGGCAACTTAAAGATCACTCATTAATAGTTAGAGGTAATATTATGAATCCATTAGATAAGATTTCAGGGACAATTATTGCAGGTTTAGTCATTGCAGTCATAATTGCAGTTGGCACCAGTTTGAGCGGTGCAAGTGCTGCCAATTCAATAGTGATCTGGTTGCATGTAGCAGCTGGTGTCGCCTGGATTGGTTTACTTTATTATTTTAATTTTGTCCAAGTTCCTTCAATTGCAGCAGCAAAATCTGATTCTGAAGGACCGGGTCCTGGAGCAATCACTAAATATGTTGCTCCAAGAGCACTGCTATGGTTCCGATGGGCCGCTTTGGTAACTTGGTTATCCGGTGCTTTATTCTTATACTTAAATGGAAATCTTGGAGATGCATTTGAACTTGGCTTGAGAACAGGTAATACATACGCAACAACCATTGGGATTGGTGCTTGGCTTGGAACAATTATGTTGTTTAATGTCTGGATCCTAATCTGGCCAAATCAAAAGAAGGTCCTCGGTATGGTTGAAGCTTCGGAAGAAGAAAAAGCCAAGGGGGCCAGAATTGCATTTCTTGCATCTAGAACCAATACGATGTTATCCATTCCGATGCTCATGAGTATGGTTGGTACTGGACACGGTTTCTTCATGTAAAGGATTGAGGTATCAGTCTAAATTATAAAGCCCGGCTTGCCGGGCTTTATGTTGATGTTCGACATCTTAAGAAAATGACTTTCATTAGTTGCAAACTGTTTGAGGTCGTCCAGTACAAAACCATCCCTGCTGGGAATGTATAAAAGAGTATGAAGAATGCAAAAGCCATTAAATATAATTTCCGTTTCTGTTGTTTTAGCAAAGTCCCCTGTAAGTGTTGATCTTGAAAAAAGAAAGCACCTAAAGCTGTTACCAACATCATAAGCAATGGCAATAAATTGAATGACTCACCAAAGAAAGGAATTAAAAAGGGTAAATTCATCCAATGATCCGGCATCGATAAATCCTTGATCCATAGAAAACTTTGTTGCTTCAGTAAAATACTTTCACCTAACATATCAAAAACGGCAATAAATACAGGAATCTGGATCAATAAACCAGCTAGACTTTTGAAAGTAAACATCGGGTTCACTTGTTTTTCTCTATACAGTGCCAACGTTCTTTTATGAGCCTCCTCACCAGTATATTGTGCTTTTATTTCTTTCAATCTTGGCTGAAGCCAGGCTTGAATCTCATGAACCTCACGTTGCCATTTCTCGGCTAGTCTGGATAAAGGATAGAGCAATATCTTTACAATCACAGACAATATGATAATAGACCAACCCATATGACCGAGCCAAGAATAAACCCAACCCAGAATCATCTGGAGACCAAAACAAATCCACCGAAGCCAATTCCATAAGGCGGTGTAGAGAAGTTGTTTTAATTGAGTAGAAACACTCACTAGTGCTGATTTTTCTACGGGACCTAAATAAAAACTGAAATGATACTGATTAGAATCTGATAATGCCTCTAGTACAAAGCTATGACTATCAACATCCTGTATGGTGTAAGATTGAATATTATTTCTTGGAGAAATTAAGAAAGACCAAAATCGGGTTCTGATTCCATGCCAGATTTCCTTAGAATCCTTTACCCAAGAGTTTTGCTCTATTGCCTCAATACCTTGAGGTGTGACAGTTATGAGTTGATTGCCATTATAGAGTCCACCCAAACCGGTGATATTCTCTGGTTGAAGAGCATCTCTGCCATCGATTTTTATTTTAATAGGATTAGAAGAATATACAATCATATCTGCTTGAAAGGATGTTTTGGAAATGACGTAATTGATCTTACTGATTGAGGTTGTCATACCTTCAATATCCATGTCATCCCGCAATTCAAACATAAGTACCATTGCATCTTTGTTTTCGATGAAAACAGACTGATACATAACCTCTTCTAAGGATTGGAGTTGCTCTATAGAGAAAAATTGATTGGCTTCATTGGCAACATTTAAAACTATTTTTGCCCTATCACTGCAATCTGGATAGCAAATGTTCCAATGTATTGGTAAAGCAGTTTTCTCGTTGAATTCTATTTGCTGATATGGAGTATTAATGACTATGTTTTTGGTGTTAGCCGTAGTCATAAATACCATTAGAAAAAGAAATAAGATTACAAATGGTACGGATCTCATTTATAAAATCGCTTCATTTCTTTCATTGCTGATTCAATTAGACTCTTATCCAAATCATCAGAGCGGATGAGATTATAATTGTTATCCAAAACTTCAAAATAACCGCCATAGGAAACAACAGTTTTTTTCTCAGATACAATAGCGTATGAATCATAACTACCTGCGACCAAATACTTCCAAGATTGGTCACCAAATAGATTAAAGCCACTGCTGTAATCACTTGTTGGATTGATACACCCAAGAATTTCGGATAGTAGAGTAGGAACCAAGTCATTGTGAGACGTCATTTTTGAAATCTTGCTGCTTTCCTTGCCCGGCCATGAAAGAAAGAATGGGACTTTCATTTGTGCAGGACTGTAATTGCTAGAATGACCATAATAACCGGTTCCATAATCATTTAATTCATAACCATGGTCAGAGGTAATGATTATTACGGTATTATGTATTAATCCTGTTTCAATCAGAGAATCATGAATTGCCCCGACTTGTTGATCAACTAGGTGTATCGATTCAGTATAGCGACCCACTTCCTGTAAATGACTTTCCTCCTGGACTTTAAGAAATTGATTAGGAATCAAATCCGCATCAAAATTCTCTATTGAATTCATAGGGGGGTCATAGTGAAGATAAGCAAAAAAAGGAGTTTCCCGATTATAATTGGACAACCAGGACATCCATTTATCCGTAACCATGTGGTTACTTGCTTTTACTGAAGGGCTTAACTTTTTCACGTTCAAGTTTTTTATCTGGGAGAATGCGGTTCTGTCAAGCAAAGTTGGACTCCCAAATCCACCCGAACTAATCGCAACAACATCATAGTTATAACTTGTCAATTGATCGATTAAAATTGAGGCACGTTGATTGTCATGATAAGTCCTCCAATAGGTTGTTGGGATGCCATAGAGTAATGAAAATGTCCCCATCCTGGATGAAGTTCCACCGCTGAAATGATTTTCGAATTGAAGGGCTTTTGTTCGCCATTCATCAATAGCAGGCGTAATTCTGTTACTCACCATTTCTGGTCGTAGCGCATCAATTAAAAGAACAATTATATTTTTTAC
>CAXGBD010000067.1:0-6589 GCA_964008355.1 uncultured Gammaproteobacteria bacterium
TGCGTTTAGAAAAATGCTAGGAAGATTTGGTTGATTAATAAAGTGACTTTTTTGGATTGATTTTTGCACGTCTGGCTTGATAAAATAAGGCGCCTGATAATGCAAGTAAACATAATGCAGTTAGTACGTGCGGAGTAATCAAAGTCAAATATCCAACACCAAAAATAACCATAGTAATTCCTTGAATTGTTAGTTTTAACCATGATGTAGATTTTCTGAGTCGAAAAATTATTTCAATGATGAAAAGTGCCCCGACTGGAATAATTGTAAGTATCAAAAATTCAAAGATATCTACGTCGATGTGTGACATATTGGTTCTATGTTTATCGATTATAATTTCTATTGGTTTTCCCAATGAATTTTTACAGCAGAATTTTTTGATATTAAATTTTGAGCGTTTTCGTATGGTAATGTTGCTATATCTTCTGGTTTGTAAGGGCCATATTTTTTTGCATCTGCACCAGATATTTCTTCTACTTCCTCAAGAAAACGTACTGCAATTAGCTTTGTTTTATTATTTTGTACAATTGACTCTAATAATTTGGCTTTTCCATTAAGAATTCCAGAAAGAATTACCTCCTTTCTTTCTATCATTTCTTCCTGAGAGTTCAGAATGTATTTTTCTTCATCTAACAATGCAGAATGATCTGTGTTGTTTAAAATTGCTTTTTCTAACCGTGTTTTAAGAAGAGATGAAGTTAGTTCGGTGAGCATATCAACCAAGGCTGTCTTGATTTTCGCTTCATGACCATCATATTCTTGACTTTTTAGGTTTCCAATTAATCTTGAAACAGAACTGTAAAGAGTCGAGTCAATTTTTTGAATTGACGTGTTTTCATATTCCTGTAATACAATTGAATGAAGAGAGTTCACATTAATTTGGTTTTGTTCAGACATCTGTTTTCTCCTAATAATCCTTAAATGTTGGATTCATTGTGTTAGCTGATAGATAAGTAAATGCCATATAAAATGATAGGGGGAAAAGCAACTCATGTCAAATATTCTCCTGAGGAAGTTTTTGCAAAAATCAATCAGGATGAGGTTTCTTTTATTGATTTACAGTTTACTGGACTCACTGGCCGATTCCACCATACTACAATTTCAGCCAATACCTTTACCCAAGACCAAATGGCAGATGGTCTGCCAAAACTAGATGGTTCATCAATTGTCGGATTTGCTTCAATAGAGGATTCTGATCTTATTCTGAAACCAGACCCTTCTACATACTCTCTCATACCTTGGGCATCTGATAAGAAAACAGCACGACTACTTTGTGATGTTTATTGGGGAGGAGATAGAGGTAGGTTGGAGTATGACCCCAGAGGGATTAGTCAAAACGCAGAAAAATTCCTCGAGACACAAGGATTTGATTATAGTTTGTGGGGACCAGAAGTAGAATTTTTTGTGTTTGATAAAATTCATTGGGATGTTTTAACACCATACAAGGGACAATCATACTCTATTGAATCGAAGGAAGCCCCATGGAATCAAGATGGTAATGGATACCCTATGGGTCTTCAAGAAGGATATTACCCAAGTACTCCATCTGATACCTTAACACCTTACAGAAATGAGTGTGTGAGTGTACTAAATGATAATTTTGGAATAATTTGTGATAATCATCATCACGAAGTTGCCACAGCTGGACAATGTGAGATTGATATCAAATATGATTTCCTTACAAACGCCGCAGATGGCGCTCAAACTTACAAATATGTTGTACGTAATGTTGCACAACAATTTGGCAAAATTGCTACAATGATGCCAAAACCAATTTCAATGGATTCCGGTTCTGGAATGCACACCAATGTAAGTTTGTGGAAAAATAAAGAAAATGCATTTTTTGATGTAGATGATAAGGATGAGCTTAGCCAAACAGGCCGTTATTTTTGTGGTGGAGTGATTAACCATGCCAGGGCATTAACAGCAATTACAAATCCTACAACCAATTCTTATCACAGATTAGTTCCTGGATATGAAGCACCGGTCTATATTGCTTGGAGCACAGGTAATAGATCTGCCACCATCAGAATTCCCGCACATTTTAAAGGTGAAAAATATTCGTATCTTAAAAGATTAGAGTATAGAGTTCCTGATCCATCATCAAATCCTTATCTTGTTTTCCCTGCTGTGCTAGCAGCTGGTTTGGATGGAATTAAAAATAAAACAGAGCCTGGAGATCCGATCAAAGCAGATATTTACAAGATGTCGAAATCAGAACGAACAAAACATGGAATTGATGTTCTGCCGGCAAATTTGGGTGAAGCTCTTGATGAGCTTGAAAGTGATAAAAAATTCCTCGAGTCGATTTTTTCTCCTAAAGTCATTAATAGAATAATAGACTTGGAGCGTCGAGACCAAAAAGAAATTTCGATTAGACCGCACCCACACGAGTTTTATCTTTACTTTGATGTGTGATTTATTGGTATAGTGGCGAGCCAATAAGTTCGTATATAATTATCAAACTAACTGCGATTAGCCCAAACCCACAACACATCAACACACCGCGCCTTTTTTCTGACGTTATTGATTTGTATAGTAATATTCCTCCAAAAAGCCCAACAGCTAAAACACCGATGCCTTTTAGTGACAGTTCCCATCCGTCACCAGTAACTAAAGGATAAAAGATTCCAGATAATAGAGCAAAACATACTATCAAGTAGATGTATTTTACACCTGAAATAACGAATTTTGGAGTATTGGTTACGGCCTCTATGCTTTCGTTTTTTGGGAAAGTTTGAACGTTCTCAGGTGTTTCCTCCACAAGTGTTGGTTCTTGTTCAGTAGGTTGTTTTCGTTCCTCTTCCTGCATTCTTTTTCGTTCCTGTCGTCTTCTCATACGTTTCCATTTAGTCATCTAAATCCCACATCATCGATGGTTATTAGAAATTACCATCTAAAGTTTTTGTTATTTTAAAATAACAAGATATTGAAGTAGCAGGCGTAAAATGGTGATTTTGAACCGAAGTGGCTTGTAGAATACTCCTATACATACGCTCCCTTAAAGCGTATGTTGTGCCTAAAAGGCTGTTTTTACCACTTCTAAAATCAGCTAAACTAATGCATCAACTAATGCACTTGTTTTGCATTAGTTACGCCTAAAAGGCAGTTTTTGTCACTTCTAAAATCATTGAAAGATTAAAAGTCATTTCTTACGCACAAAATGCAATTTTTAGACGTTTCTGCAACACATTCTAGAATGTGTATAAGATTTCAGAATGGTGAAAATGAGTTACTACGTTTTTAGAAATACTTGATTTGTAGGATTAAGCACTAATCTTACATCATTCCGCCCATATCTGGCATACCCATTCCTGGTGGCATTCCACCCATTCCACCCATTCCTGGTGGCATTCCACCACCTTCAGCGCCTGGTGGGGGTCCTGCAGATTTTGCGGTTGCAATTACATCATCAATACGTAAAAGCATACATGCTGCTTCAGTTGCAGCTGAAATTATTTGATTTTTAACAGCCAAAGGTTCTACAACATCACCGGTTTTCATATTGAGAACCTTGCCTTTTATGACATCAATTCCGGTCCATTTATCTCCTTTTAATTGCCTTGAACGGAGTGAGGCAAGAGTGTCAATTGGGTCCATTCCTGCATTTTCACTAAGTGAAAGTGCGATAGACTCTAAGCCATCTGCAAATTTTTCCGCAGCTAGTTGCTCACGACCTTCAAGTGATTTTGCCCAATTTCTAATCTTGGTTGCAGCATATGTTTCAGGTGCACCGCCACCTGCTACTATTGATGGTAATTCCATAACGTCCTTTACTACCATAAGTGCGTCGTGAACAGATCTTTCAACTTCGTCAACAACTCTTTGTGAACCAGCTCTTAACAGAAGAGTTACAGATTTTGGATGTTTGCATCCCTCGATGAATACCCATCTATCCTCTTCGATTTTTCGTTCTTCAACTAATCCAGCTGTTCCTAAATCCTTTTCAAATAAATCATCAAAACTTGATACTATTCTACCGCCAGTAGCTTTTGATAGTTTTGTCAAGTCACTTTCTTTTACTCTTCTAACAGCAAGAATTCCTGCTTTTGCTAAATAATGCTGAGCCATATCATCAACTCCCTTTTGGCAAAACACAACAGTTGCACCGGAACCTACAACTTTGTCAACCATATTTTTTAACATCTTATTTTCTTCGTCAAGGAATGATTTCATTTGTTGTGGGTTTGAGATGTTTATCTTAGCATCAGTTTCTGTTTTTTCGATTTCTAATGCAGCGTTAATGAGAGCAATTTTTGCTTCAGTTATCTTTTTTGGCATTCCAGAATGGACAACTTCTTTGTCCAACACGATACCTTGAATAATTGTCGAATCTGAGATAGAGCCGCCAGCCTTCTTTTCTACTTTGATATCATCAATATCTACAGTATAATCTTCACCTTGTTTTTCTGCAACAGCGGTAATAGATCTTACAACCATATCGGATAATTGGGAGGAGTCTCTTTTTACCAATTTTGTTTGCATTGATGTATTTGCAATTTTTGATAAGATTGATTTGTCGTTAGCAGTAACTTGTTCTGCAATATCCTTTAGGTATTGTTTTGCTTTTACAGCTGCCTTTCTATAACCATCTACAATTATGGTTGGGTGAACTTCCTGTAGCAAAAGTGATTCAGCTTGTTCTAATAACGAACCGGCTAAAACTACTGCAGATGTAGTGCCATCACCTACTTCATTATCTGTTGTTTTTGCAATTTCAACCAACATCTTAGCTGCTGGATGTTGAACATCAATTTCTTTGAGAATAGTAGCGCCATCGTTTGTTATTGTTACATCACCCAATGAGTCAACAAGCATCTTATCCATTCCTCTTGGACCCAGACTTGTACGTACAATTTCAGCGATAATTTTAGCTGCTGAAATATTGTTCTTCTGTGCTTCTAGCCCTTTGCTTTGTGATGCACCGTCTTTTAGTATTACAACTGGCATGTTTGATTGTGTAGCTTGAACTGCCATAATGAGATCGAATCCATTTCCCCTTTTTATATACTATATCATATGAGCAAATCCGATAGGTATTTTTTAATGTAGAAGATGACTGTGGATATTATGACTGATTCATCAAATAAAGAGGCTTATGAACGAATTTTCGCGAGTTTAGAGAAACATAATCAATGGTTTAACGATTCGATACCTCTGATTGCCAGTGAAAATGTGCCTAGCCCAGCCGTAAGGGAGGCAATAATATCTGATTTTGGAAATAGATATGCCGAAGGCTGGCCTGGAGAACGGGTCTATGCTGGATGTACCTACATTGATGAAGTCGAAATTCAATGCATGAATCTTGCCAAAAAACTGTTTGGGGCTGAGTTTGCCGATGTAAGACCAATTTCAGGGGTTGTTGCAAATCTAGCCATTTACTCTGCTTTCTCAAATCCGGGAGATGTGATGATTGCACCATCTATCCCTGCTGGCGGTCACATTTCACACGGCAAAAAAGAGCATTCCGGAACTGCCGGACTTGTGCATGGTTTGGATATTGAGTTTTTCGCCTTTGATAGTGAGGAAATGAATCTAGATGTTGATAAGACGAAAGCCAAGGTTGAAGATCTAAAGAGCCAAGATAGGCTACCAAAAATAGCCATGTTTGGAGGCTCTGTATTCTTGTTTCCTCATCCAGTCAAGGAATTGGCTGATTTTCTAAAAGGGTATGATATCCACATCAATTATGATGCTGCCCATGTGGCGGGATTGATAGCAGGTGGCGAGTTTCAGGACCCTTTGAGAGAAGGTGTGGATACCATGACAATGAGCACCCATAAGACATTATTTGGTCCTCAGGGAGGCTTGGTTTTGGCTTTTGAGAAAAACGCCGAGGTCATCAAAAAGGCGACGTTTCCAGGTCTTACCAGTTCTCATCACATTCATCATATGGCGGCAAAGGCTGTTACTTTTGCAGAAGCATTAGAATTCGGAAAAGACTTTGCGGCGCAAACCATCAAAAATGCAAAGGCTCTAGCTGAAGAACTCAATAATTTAGGGTTCAAGGTTTTGGGTGAAAAGAAGGGATTTACACAATCCCATCAGGCTGTTGTAAATGTGCTTGATTATGGCGATGGTGGTAAGATTGAGGCTGACTTGGAAAAGGCGAATATCATTGTGAATAGGCAGCTTGTCCCGGGTGATCTCAAGGCCAAAAGGCATTACATGAATCCTGGAGGAATTAGGCTCGGATCTTCGGAAGTTACTCGGCTCGGAATGAAAGAATCAGACATGCGGCAAATTGCCTCGCTTATCAAAAACGTGGTTATTGACAACAAAGATGCAAAGGAAGTTGCGAGTGATGTTTTAGAGTTGAGAAAGAATTTCCAAAAAACACAGTATTGTTTTGACAACAAACTTGGAGCTTACGAATACGTAAAACTTCGATAATTACGCCTAAAAACAAGTCAAAAAACATACAAAAATAGGCATTTTTAGACAGAAAAAGAGCTAAAAAGTAGTAAAATAAGCTGTTTTTTGGCTAAAACCCAACATCGAATCCACCATCCATGAATCCGCCTTCACCACCGTCAGATGAATCACCATCTCCTGTATCACCCATGCCTGCGTCATTAGCATATTCCAT
>CAXGBD010000068.1:0-6384 GCA_964008355.1 uncultured Gammaproteobacteria bacterium
TTTACTGGAGCCTTATAATTTAACGGAACAGGATCTAGCCTTGATGCTGTCAACACTGCTTTCTAATGGCAGTGATATGGGAGATATTTATTTTCAATCTATGTGCTATGAATCATGGACATTGGAGGATTCACAAGTCAAAAAATCAGTTTTTTCTAATAAACAAGGGGTTGGATTTAGATCTGTTGTTGGTGAAAAGTCAGGGTTGGCTTATTCTGAAACGTTTGACAAAGAATCGCTTCTAAATGCGGTTAAAGCTGCAAAGAGTATTGCGAATAAGCAAAAGAATTATTCTGTCAAGATTGAACCAAGGACAACAATGCAGCATTTATACCCATCAACGGATCCTGTGGGTTCTCTTTCAGACAATAACAAAATAAAAATCCTAGAATTAATTGATTCGCATGCCAGGGCTAAAGATCATCGAGTCAAAGAGGTTGTTGCTACTTTGGCAGGGAGTTATCAAACCATACTTATCATCAATCAACAAGGTTGCCTGACTACAGACATCAGGCCGATGGTTAGGCTCAGCGTGAATGTGATTGTGGAAGAGAATGGCCGCAGGGAAAGTGGTTCCAGTGGCGGTGGCGGTCGTATCGATTATAGTCTTTTCAACAATAAAGCGATTTATACCTATGCAGAAGAAGCAGTTGAACAAGCGCTCGTTAACCTAGAAGCAAAAGAGGCACCGGCAGGTGAAATGACGGTTGTGTTAGGTTCAGGCTGGCCAGGAGTATTAATTCACGAAGCGATAGGACATGGCTTGGAGGGAGATTTTAATCGAAAAAAAACATCTGCCTTTTCTGACCTTATGGGTGAGAAAGTGGCATCATCAATCTGTACCGTTATCGATGATGGGACTTGGAGTGAGCAAAGAGGGTCGCTTAACATCGATGATGAAGGTGAGCCAACACAACGAACGATCCTTATTGAAAATGGCAGGCTATGCAATTACATGCAAGATAAACTGAACGCAAGGCTCATGGGAGCACAGACAACCGGTAACGGACGCAGAGAATCTTATGCCGCGCAAACCATCCCAAGAATGACTAATACTTTTATGGCCAAAGGGCCGCACGGACATACTGAGATCATTGAATCAGTCAAATCAGGATTGTATGCAAAAAATTTTGGTGGAGGACAGGTTGATATAACTTCGGGGAAATTTGTATTTTCTGCCAGCGAGGCATACATGATCAAGAATGGCAAACTAGATGCTCCTGTAAAAGGAGCAATGCTGATAGGTGATGGGCCATCAATTCTTCATCAAGTATCGATGGTTGGAAACGACTTAGCATTAGATCCTGGCATTGGTAGTTGCGGAAAAGAAGGACAAACTGTCCCGGTCAGCGTTGGGCAGCCATCAATGAAAATAGATAAATTAACTGTTGGTGGAACCAACTAGAGAATTATTCTAGATTAGTATCGATTATTTTTTGCGCTTGTTCGTCTCTATAGGACTGGATTTTCTCTCTGATATTTTCGTCTTGCAAGCCCAGGATTGCGGCTGCATACAATGCCGCATTGATTGCACCGGCTTTACCTATAGTCATGGTTCCAACAGGGATCCCTGGCGGCATCTGGACAATAGAGAGTAATGCATCCATACCGTCCAGTGAACTTGCCTCCAAAGGAACACCGATGACTGGTAAGGTAGTCTTTGCTGCGACTACTCCAGGCAATGCTGCTGCAAGTCCTGCTCCGGTAATGAAGATTTTGACACCTTTTTGTTGGGCTTCACTGCAATATTCATCGAGCAGTACCGGTGTTCTATGTGCCGAGATCACCTTGGACTCATGTGCAATGTCAAATTGGGTTAGGATGTTTGCAGAATGGGACATAATGTCCCAGTCAGATTTTGAACCCATTATGATGGCTACGTCAATATTCATTGCATAATTCTACAATGACTTATTTGTGGTGTCTAAGTAAGTTAAAATATCTCAACGAAATTTCTCAATAAATATGAATAATAAAATACTAGAAACAAGTATAGAGATCGCTCTTGAGCATGCCAATAAACTTGGTGCTGATCAAACAGAGGCAAGTTGTTCAAATGGCAAAGGCTTCTCAGTACAGGCACAGAATGAATCGATTGAAACTATAGAACACTATTCTTCATCTGCCTTCAGTGTTACCGTCTATGCCAATCAATCGATTGGATCGGCAACGACCAACGATTTATCACAAAATGCTCTCATAACGACTACTGAAAAAGCTTTCAGCCTGGCTAATTTAACTGCCCGTGATCAATTTAATGGTTTGGCTGACGCTCATTTAATGGCACAAAAACCCATGGATCTGAAACTGTACCACCCATGGGAGCTTAATGTAGAGCAGGCACAAACAATGTCACTGGAATGCGAACAAGCTGCTTTGGATACCGATTCCAAAGTTGAGAACACGGAAGGAGCTAACGTTGCTACCTATGAAAACCGAACAGTTTATGCTAACTCGCATGGTTTTGTTGGTTTAACAGAATCAACTGGACATACCATTAGTTGTACTGCCATTGCGGCAGAAAATGGCTCTATGGAGATGGATTACGACTACACCACTGCTATGAATGCAGAGGATTTACTGGATCATAAAGAGATTGGTGAAAAAGCCGGCCTCAAAGCTTGTGCTCACTTGGGAGCCAGGAAGATCAAAACTCAGAAAGCAAAAGTATTGTTTGAACCTAGACAGGCAAAGAGTTTGATTGGGCACTTGATTGCTGCAATCGGAGGCACCTCTCAGTATCGAAAAGCCTCTTTCTTATTGGATACAATGGGTCAAGTGATTTGTCCTGATTTTATTAATATCACTGAAGAGCCGCATCTTGAGAGTGCATTTGGTAGTGCTTATTTTGATGCTGAAGGGGTAAAAACAAATCCCAGAGTTTTGGTCGATAAAGGGATGTTAACAGGCTATTTACTATCCAGTTATTCAGCTAGACGACTTAATCTTATAACCACGGGCAATGCTGGAGGACACCACAATTTGGTGGTTGAGCCAACTGTAGAGAGCGGCTTAGAGGATATAATTAAATCCATGGGAACTGGCTTGATGGTTACCAGCCTAATTGGTCATGGCGTCAATATCGTGAACGGGGATTATTCACGTGGAGCTACCGGTTTTTGGGTAGAGAACGGTGAGATTCAATACCCGGTTAGCGAAATTACCATTGCTGGAAATCTAAGAGATATGTTGAATAATATTTTATTGGTAGGGAAGGATTTAAATAGTGAGAGTTCCATAATTTGTGGCACTATATTGCTTGACGATCTGATGGTCGCGGGTTATTAGTTAGGAGTTTGATAAGTGTTTAGAGCTATAACAATCATAAGCCTTTTTTTTCACATCAGTGTGGTTTTCGGACATGGGGCTGTCCAAAGAGAATCGGAATTAAAGGACAGTGAAATACGTCTCTTTGTGGCAGATAATATGGACGGATCAGTCATCGTCGTCGATTTTCCAGATGGGAAAATCATCAACAGAGTATCAACCTCTCCATCAATCATGATTCTGGCTGCAAATAAAGACAATAATTACATTTATGCAATGCGGGGTCGGGATACTGATCAAGATCTTACCAGTATTATAAGTACAGGATTTGATCCAGAGACAGGGAAGTTCAGAAAACCCCACGTTATTAGAACCATTGAGACCGATACTCCGGGAGGTCCAAGAGACGATAAAATGGCGACAGTAGGCGGTTATGATGCCATTTTGACTGAAGGCGATGCAGAAATAGTGGTGTTAATGTCTGATTTGATAGATGGTTACTCCGAGCTACAAACAAAAACTTACAAGATAGCAGCCCCTGATCATTACCATTATTTAGAGGGAGAGACCTACCTCTATATTGGACACCTTTTTAAAGGTTTTGTGCAAGTGCTTGACCGAGTATCAGGCGAAGAAGTTGGACGGATTAAAGGCTGTCCAATGTTGCATGGCATGACCGAAGATGAGGAATCTGGAAGGTTGTTTTTCTCTTGTGCTCGGGATGTTATGGTCGTTGGAACATTGGGTGAGGAAAAAGCAAAACAGATCTCTAGAATTCCCTATCCTGAAAATACAGGAAGAGGGTGTGCAGCATTCTTAAAGGGAGAAGGGCGAGTGCAATGGTGTTATACGGAAGGCATCATACCCAGACTCTATCGAGTGGATCTAGCCCAGGAGCCTTATCAATTCACGACTTTGTCTGTTGAATCTTCAATCCAACAAAACTCAACCGACGATGGTAAGTACCTGATGGTATTGTCAAAACAGGGCGTATTGTATTTGTATGATGGTCAAGATGGGGATTTAATTAAGACCATTAAGGTCTCAGAGCCATTTCTTGGGGATTGGTTCGAAGATGTGGGTAAAGCGATTCTCCCCGATATCGAATCACACAATGGTATTGCGTATATTACTCTGACCCATGAGGGAAGAATGGCTGAAATTGATTTGGAACAAGGAGAAGTTAAAAGATATGTTGATCTGGGTGGTTTTCCAACAAGGATAGTGCTCCTTGCTAAGGATACTTTGGTTCAATAATGTAAGTAACAGGGAAGCGTTATGAATATTAAAATTAAGAATTTATTGTTAGGTATGATGATGGTGTTAATCGGAACTTTTTTCCAGTCAAATGTGTTAGCTCACGCAGACCATGATAAAGACGCTATTATTATAAAAATGGCAGATATTATGATCAGTCTTGAGCATGTTCCCACTTCTAATGAAAAGAAAAAAATACAATCGGTGATAGACTCTGATTCATCTACGGAGCAGGAGAAAATCATTGCCAATGCCATCATGAACATCCAGCATCAAACTACAGCCGAAGATCAACAGAAATTGCAGAAGATCATTGATGGTACAGCCCCGACTTCTACAGTCAGTACCTTAGCCAGCATTGTTCAGAGCTTTTCCCACGGAATCTCAAAAACCGATAAAAGAAAACTGCAGACCATAAAATTCAAGGGTTAAGAACCAACCATCCACCAGTATTAACAGTTTGTGATTTCTTGACTGTTTGAATGTAAATTGATGTTGGACTTTTCAATTTGCAGAAGTTAACTTGTCAATGCCTTTGGAATTTACCCCAATGCTACTTTAAGCCCTGCGATTAAATGTTCAATTTCTTCCATTGTGTTGTAGTGTAAAAATGATAGTCGAATCGTACCTGGGTCAAGATCGATCTTCATTTCATTCAAAGGCCTTACTCCATAAAAGTCACCTACACCAACCATTAAATTTTCCTTAGCTAAGGTGTCAACAACCTCATTAAAATCTTTTTTTAATGGTAGGAAAGTAACTGTTGCACATCGAATATTAGGATCATCTGGACCAATTATTTTAACATCATCCCTAGATTTTAAGAAATCCAGAAGAGGGGTAAGTAATTCTTTTTCATGTTCTTCAAAAAGCTCAAATAACCTTTGGCGTTTAACATTTACCGAATCAGTTTTTTCGAAATGGTGATCATGTACCGCATCAAAATAATCTGCGATTCCAGCAG
This sequence comes from uncultured Gammaproteobacteria bacterium, assembly GCA_964008355.1. Taxonomy (GTDB): domain Bacteria; phylum Pseudomonadota; class Gammaproteobacteria; order Steroidobacterales; family UBA11654; genus DTSX01. The sequence continues at coordinate 5,489 of CAXGBD010000068.1, forward strand.
CTGATGCAATTTGAGCGTGATCTGGTCCTGCAGGTGTTAAATTGCATCGATCATCATCTTTATTGAAAAAATGAGATTGATTCGCCATTTGTTTTTGAAGTTCCTTCTTTACGAACATTAAACCTAGATGAGGTCCCCAAGTTTTGTACAAAGAAAATAAATAAATGTCTGCGCCTAGATCTTTAATATCTGAAAACCCATGAGGAGCATAGGATACTGCATCCACAACTGTAATTGCGCCTGCGTCATGTGCTTTTTGAACAATCTCTTTAACCGGGTTAACGTGAGCTATTACATTAGACGAATGGGGGAACGCTATCATCTTTGTACGAGGAGTGATGAGCTTATCGAGTTCACCTACGCTAAGTTGGCCCGATGTTTCATCAATATGCCATTCTGTTACAACAATTCCTCTTTGCTCTAGTCTGTGCCACGCACCTGCGTTTGCCTCATGGTTCTGACAGGAAACAATGATTTGGTCTCCATCTTCCCACATAGGTCTAAGAGCGTTTGCCAACACATATACATTTTGCGAAGTAGATGGTCCGAAATTAATTTCATCTTCACCAACATTTAAATATTCTGCAATTCGGCGATAAGATTCATCCATTTTTTCACCACCAGTAATTGAAGCAGGGAAGGAGTAATATGGCTGTACTTTTGTTTTGGTGTAAAACTCCATAAGTCGATCAATCACGTGTTGACATGCATATGATCCTCCGGCGTTCTCAAAAAACGACCATCCTTCTAATGAAGGTTCTTTAAATGCTGGAAATTGCGATCTAACAAAATTTGAATCTAGTTTCATAATACTATTTTTTATGGTAACTATCTAAATGCAAATATACTTCAACTGCACAGTTAAGTGAATTAAAGAAAGGTAAAGATAAATAAGC